>JAKOSN010000093.1 GCA_029777335.1 Planctomycetota bacterium | reverse complement strand
CGCTGGTACGCTCCGCATTGACGAGGCGATCGGCTCGCAATGGCTTTGCGGGCGATGCCGACATCGGTCTTGTGTGACAATCACCAGCGCCACCGAAAAAGGCACCTATGTGTGCCTCGTGCTTTGCGTCAGTTGTGGATTCACCGAAGCAGCCTGACCACCAGACACGCAACGCCACGCGCGCGGGCAACACCAGCTATCCGCGTGGGGTACAAGTCTGCGTATGGCAAGTTGAGGAACACATCAGTTCTCGGGGATACACACCCGGATGTACTGCAATCCGTTCGACGCAGCTAATTCACACAGATACGGCGTATGGGAAGAGCCTGTGTTCAACACGGCAGCCCGATGACAAGGTTGCTCCCCCCACAGTCGGAGCAGATTGTCCATCATCGCGCTCTCGCGCCTCCGGTTGTGAGGGTGGTCGATCTCGTTGGGATAATCAGGGAAGGGATGAGCCTGGGGATCATTTTCCCTGCAGGCGTATTGATCGTGGATCGGCTGGTACGTGCTGTATAACCCCTGATCTTCAACACACCGCACATTCAGAGAAGGATAAAGGAGTTTAATCGTGCTGCCAAACTGGAATGTACATGGAGCTCCGGGTGATTGGAGGTAGTCGAGCACGCGTGAGGCGTCTTGATGACCCTCGAATAGTTTTTCCCTCCGCGTACAGATCTCCTCGTGCGTCATGTGCTCCAACCGGAGCAACCCCTCTGTGCCCACGCAACCAACAACTCCCCGCTCGACCAGCTCGCGCGCATTCTCCACGTTACGCCGGATCATTGGGACATTCGTGTGTCGTTCACCAAACAGGAACAAAAGGCGGGCTCCCTCACGGCGGGTAACCTGAATGGTGCCGCACAGATCCACCGTGCAATCGAAGCCGAACGGTTCAAGATCGATCTCCGCCATCTTGAGGAACCTCCTCCTCTTTCCCCCACTGAGGGCCATTTTCACCATACCGCTCTGCCTGGTTTGTTCCGTTTGGCTCTGAGAAATAGTCCGAGAACATATCAATGGGTGGCAATGTAGTCGAGGAGTTTGATCATCATAGCGATGAAGAGAAACGCACAAAAGGCGCCGACAATGACTCCGAAAGCAAGTAGTGGTGCTTTCACGATCTCAAGAAGTGCACGACGATCTTTTCCCGCTTGTCGCAACACCTCGATCTGGTATGCGTCCTCCTGGGATTGGTTGTGGATGAACACGACAGGTTGCGGTGGATGGTGAACGGGTTGTTGGGGCGGTGGTTGGTAGACAACCACCGTCGGCGCAGCCCCAGGCACAACAACGTTCTGGCGGCAATTGGGGCAAGGCACCATTCTCCCCACCTGATCGTCGCTGGCGCTAAAGCGGGCGCCACAGGTGGAACAGGTTACACGAATAGGGGGGAGACCGGCGGGGTTTGGCGGAGTTGAATACACTGGCACTGCATCGATCGGAGGTGAGAAACCTGGCTCTGAGTCGATGGGTTCCACTACCACAACGGTGCGATCCCCTGCTTCTCTCGTGGAGCAGTGGGGAACAGCAAGAGATATACCACACTTCGGGCAAGCGGTTTTTCGTCCTATCCATTCCGCAGGTGCCGACACGCGCTTGCCGCAGGCGTGACAGACAAACCGAATATAGTCGGCGGGGCTCGTCATGGGCGCGACTCGTGGGGTTACCAGGAGGGGACGGCTTCTTTCTGGTGCTCTCCAATTCAATCACGGAATTCGCTGACCGTGCAGAATGAAATTCGGCGAGCTTTGCCAGTCGGTATCGCCCTTCTTCATCCCATAGTAGGTCATCTTTCCATCACTTCCGAGACGGAGGATGTTCTGGAATCCATCCTTCCACGTCAAACGCATTTCGTTCCCAACTATCTTCCAAGTCCCTGGGAAATTCGGAGCGTGATCTCGCAATGCACCAGTCTTGGTTATTGTCATGTATGACGAGACTACGCCCTTCTCATTCACGAATTTCCAGCGCCCCAAGAATTTGCTGGCTGGCAATGCTTCACCCTTGGCCTTGAGTTGCGAGATCTCTTTCTTCAGCAGTTCGTTCTCCTTCTTGAGAAGATCGCGCTCTCGGGTAAGCAGATCAAGCTCCTTCTTTAACTTCGCTACATCATCAACTTGGGCCAAAGCCGACCCGGTGAGTAGCACCAGACCGAACAGGCTCATCGCCGCGACAACGTACTTGCTCATGGTGAATCCCTCTGCTCGGCAACCGACTGATAAGATTGCGCCGCCGACAACAGGTTTTGCGCACCGCGCAGTCGATCCCCTCGAATCGGAACCATCTACCCTGAATGCAGGTCGATCATACTCGCTGCCGTGGCCGACTCAAGCAGAAAAGGTTGCGGATCCAGTTTCGCCGCCTCCTTCGGTCGGGCTCCCTTTCTCGTCGCGCGTGAGAAAGTCCTTCAGCCAGGCAGGGAACTGATAAAACACCTCCGCGGGCGCCGCTCCGCACAGCCACGACCAGAAAATCGGAGGCGGCACTCGGCGCTTATCGTGGGCGCGAGCGCGCTTGTTCTCCTGCAAGGCGCGCAGGCATCGTCGGAGATCGTCGTTAGCCGCCATCGTCGAGTTCCTCCAAAACCGCGCGAACTTCATCGACCAAATCGCGCACCACAACCGGATCTTTACCGATCAGAACATCCGACAACCACCGTCGCGCCACCGCATCACCGGCGATGGCATCGGCAACCGCGCGCCCCACGATCTGTCGCCATTGTTCCAACGAGCAGCAAGCGACCGTCGCATCGAGGTATGCGCGTTCCCGCGCTTTCGGGGGGCGTCCAGGTCCGGGTGTTGCGCCGGTAAACCGCCCGCGGCAATCTCGACCAGACATTGATACTCACCTCCGTTTCGCATCCCGTCTAAACCGTCAACAGACTGTCACTGATCGTCACTGTCACTTGGAGCTTTTCCCGTGACGGTTTCCTGAGAGGAAGAGGGAGGGGTGGCGATGCTCCCTCTTCGGTTCCCCTGCAACTGTCACTGACTGGCACTGTCACTTCGGGTATTTTCCCCGTGACGCTTCTCTGGGGAGAAGATGTATATTATAGGGATATATATTATCTTTTAATCTGTATTTCCCCCTCTCTAGACTGGTGAGGTGGCCAGGATGTCAGATCGGTTATCTCCCCCCTGCACGCTCTTTTCCCGCGGAGAATCGTAATCCTTCAGGTGACAGTTGACACTCGGTGACAGTCGGGTTGACACAACGAAAGGAGATCCTTCCCCATCTTCCCCTCAGAAAACCGCCACGGGGAAAGCTCCCCGTGGTGACAGTTGACAGTCAGTGACAGTTACTCGTTAGATTCCCCCTCTTCCTCCTCGTCGAGCCCGCAAAAACCGCCGAAACGGAAAATCACCTGGTCCGCGCGCT
>JAKOSN010000092.1 GCA_029777335.1 Planctomycetota bacterium | reverse complement strand
GCTCGCACAGACCGAACCCGTGGGCGGACTCTTTCACTCGACGTGTTGACCCGAACACCAACGGCTCGCATTCCGTGCTTTTGATGACAGTCAACTGTCATCGATGATGGCCAGGAAATGGATGACAGGAGGTTGACAGCCGAGCAGGACGGAGCAAGCGACCAGCCCTGCTCGGCGCGCGCTGACTCAGGTGTTGATCAGGGGGCGGGTTTTCTCGCCGTTGGTGTCCAGGCGATCGAGATGAGCCCCCCACTGTTTGGCCACAGCGACCGTCTTCTTTTTCAACTCCGTCGCCTCCTCGGCGGTCAACGGTTTGAAGGTCTTTGCCCACTCCACATTCTGTTCAAGTTCCTTCTCATTACCCATGCCGATCACAGTGAGAGTCACCCCTGGAACACTCTGGGCAAAGCGGAAGGAGGCGTGCCGCAATTCCTCGGGCATCTTGCAACGGACCATCCCCCCACCAAACACCTTCATCGCGGCCAGGCCAATGTTCTGCCTGCGTGCCGTCGGCCAGACAATATTCTCGAAGGAGTACGTGTGGCGATCGACCACATTGACCGCATTCATCATGGCATCGATGGAGCGTTTCTCGATCACCTTGACAAACTTTTCCGGTCGGTTATGTCCGGTAATGCCCACAAAACGCGTCAGACCCTCCTTCTTCGCCTTTTCCAGCGACGCCATCGGGCCATTGTCGGCGACAAGCGCCTCCAGGTCGTAGAGCGCATGGCCGATGGAGTGCGTGTAGGCCAGATCGACCTGCTCGATACCCATCTGCTTGAGACTCTGCCTGAGCAGATCGAGGGTGCGGCTCCCGTCTGTTTCCAGGCATTTGGTGGCGAGGAAGATTTCCTTGCGGCGTTCCTTGAGGACCCCCTGGAGATATTCCTGCGCCCGGCCGTAACCGGTCGTGATGGCCTGGCGCGTTCGACCGGGAGCGGTGTCGATATAGGTCACTCCCAGATCGATCGCCTTGTGGAGGAGGGTCGCCGCTTTTTTGGGGTCGAGAATCCCGACGGCAACCGTCCCCAGGCCGAGGATGGGCACCTGAACCCCTGTTTTGCCAAACACCCGTTGAGGGAGCTTGGTGCGGTCGGCGCTCCAGACGGGGAGAGTGTTGCCAAGGGCAAGCACGGCGCTGGCCGCGCCAGCCCGCACAAACGCGCGACGGGAACAGAGGGGATCTTCGTGCATCGAGAGCGAGCCTCTCAAAGAATGGGGGAGAGCTTCCGCGCTGGGTTCAGTGTACTCCGCACCAAACCGCCACGCCAGTAGCGCGCACGGCGCTGGGGAAAAGGAGAGGGGAGAACGCGATTAGACGGAGGCAACCACGGGAGAGTCGACGCGGAGCAGACGACCGGGAAGGACCAGATCGAACGCACTGCCACGACCCGGAACGCTGTAGGCTTCCAGGATGAGCCCCAGTTCCTCGGCGAGACGCTCGACAACAGTGAGCCCCAGACCGCTGGCGTTGGAATCCAGATCGGGCGCCTCGCGTCCACGTTCAAACGGCTGGAAGATACTGTCCTGATCCTCGCGCGAAATCCCAATGCCTGTATCGACCACGCTCAGCACCAGGGAGGGTTTGCGCGCCAGGGCGCTCTCGGTGGTGCCGAAGTGCATGGGGTTGCCGCCGATGTTGGTCTGGCGCCACTGGGCGATCAGTTCCACGCGGCCAACACCGGTGTAGCGGATGGCATTGGTGAGCAAATTCGAGAGCAAACGGCCCAGGCGTACTGGATCGGAGCCAATCGCCCAGCCCTGGACTTCCTCGAAGCCGCGGCTGGAGAGGTGCAAGCCCTTTTGCCGAGCCGCAGGGATATGTTCGGTGAGAAGGGTACGCAGGAACGGCTCAAGGGGAAAGAAGATACGATCGACCCGACGCCCATTGCGCATGGGATTGCGGCACCAGGTAAGGAGATCGCGCGCAACAGCCAGCGCTCGATCGGCAGCCGCGTGGAGGCCACGGGAAACCTCATCGGCCTCTTCAGGAAGGCCGTTGATGGTTTGCATCAACTGGGCATAGAGTTGAACGGCCTGTAACGGGGTGCGCAAATCGTGAGACAGCCCCGCAAGCCCTTCCCAGTCCGGCTCCAGCGAGGTGACGGTGACGGTGGCGAGAACCCCGTTGAGTTTGCCCTCGTTATCCCGCACCGGGGTGGCGGTCCAGGCAACCTGACGAACGGTGCCGTCGCAGGCCGGAAAGTAGAAGGTTGCTTCCTGGGCCGTTTCGTCTTTCCAGGCGCGCGTGAGGGGCAAATCACGGGATTTTACCGCGGTCCCCTGAGCGGTGTGCAGCGCTGAGTTACGCAGATCCCTGGGGAGAAAAGGGATCCCTTCCTCGTGGAGTTCCCGGGCCACATCGTTCAACCAGAGCAGCTGCCGTTGTGGGACGTTCAGAAAGAGATGTCCCACTCGGACCGCCTGTTTGTTCCCCGGGCGTCCCGATCGGCCAGGCTTGTTGCTGGAATTGGTCGAACCCATACCACACTCCAAGAGCCCTGCCAGCTGGAACGAGAGCAGCAGCGGGTCGGTTACAATCACCCGACTAGGGGGGATCGTCGGGGCAAAGTGCCGGTGGAGGGTCCCCACCAGGCGGGGCTAGCATCACCGAAAGTGTGAAAGTATCCATCGTTGGATCTCGCACAGAAATACTATTATCTGCGGATCCGACTTGCAGGACAACTCGAAATGTGGAGGGAAGATGGAAAAATAGCGAAACCCTGGGCGCGTGCACTGGTTCCAGCGAGAGCATGTGTTATTCGGATTGGAGGGATCCTTCCGGCCATCCGGGGTCGCAAAAGATGACTTATAATAGAGTGGAGAGCTGCGCCGCCGTGGAGGCGCTGGCGCCTCCAGACTTGCGACTTACCCCGTGAAGGAGGTGTCCTGATGGTGCGCTGCATAATTGGCGTTCTCGCGGCGATGGGGTGGACAGCCCTGCTCCCCCCGTTGGCTCCGGCGCAGGGCGTTTTCTTTCCCCCGCTCGCCGCGCCGTATCGATCCGCAACCCTTTCGCCGGGTTTGTTTCTTGTGCCCTCGGCCCTCCCGTTTGTCGCGTCGGGCGTTCCCTATGCTCCGATTTACTATCCCTCTGCCTATCAGCAGATGCCGGGGAACTATGGCTATAATCCGCCCACCCAGGTGATCTTTAACATGCCACAGACAGTGGTGCAACCGCCCCCGGGGCCGACTCCGCCCACTGCTCCAGCGGACCGCGTGGATCAACCCGCGACTCCAGGACCGCGAATCGACGAGATCAAACCTTCGGGCAAGCCAGGTTCCGCGGAACTGCCGGGCCGGAGCACGGGGCGCGCGCATCTGGATGTGACGCTGCCCGCCGGTGCCGAACTCTGGTTTGATGGTAAAAAGATCAACCTGACGGGCACGCATCGCTCCTTCGAGGTCGATCTGCAGAAAGGGCTGAAGTTCAGCTGTGAACTGCGCGCCGTCTGGCAGGAACAGGGGCGGTCGATCCAGCAGAAGCGCCTCCTCACCCTGCAGGCCGGAGAGACCGTGCAGGTGGAATTCAAGCCGATGCTTCCCGCCCAGGGGACAGCGGCGCAACGCTGAGGCGGATCAATCCGTCGTGGCGGCTCGGAGTAAACGATCGCGCACCGCCAGCCACTCCTCGGTGGCTGGCGGAAGCTCCACCACAATGCGATCGAGATGCGCCTGATCGAGTTCATGCAAGACCGCAAAGAGCTGCGAGCCATAGTCTTCGGCGCGCGTGGGCATGCACCGCACATCAACCCCACTGGTTTCCTCCACGGACTTTCCAGCGAGAGTCATCCAGCCGACTTTCAATCCCTGCGCGGTCAGGGTGCGCACGCGCTCCCAGCCATCATCGTCGTTGCACTCCAGGGGAGTCCGAGGGGCGTAGTGCCGCTGGAGCATCCCCGGCGCGGGCAAGAGTTCACCCTGACGGCGGGTTCTTTGAGCGCGCACCACCGGACCAAGGTAGGTCTCCAGAATGCCCGGCGGAAGGAGGCCCGGGCGCAGAAGTTGCGGCGGCTGCACGCTGACATCGACGACGGTGGATTCCAGACCGCCGGTGGTGGGTCCGCCGTCGAGGATCAGGTCGATGCGGCCCTCGAGTCCGCGCAGGACGTGTTCGGCGCGGGTGGGGGAAAGATGATTGGATCGGTTGGCGCTGGGAGCGGCGATCGGCATATTTGCGGCGCGCAACAGATCGAGCGCCACCCGATGAGCCGGAACGCGGACCGCCACGGTGGATCCGCCCCCGGTGACGACATCGGGTATGCAAGGACGGCGCGGGAGGATCAGGGCGAGCGGGCCCGGCCAGAAGGCGCGCGCCAACGCATCGGCAGCGGGGGGCCACTCCGCAGTGATGCTTTGAGCCACGCTCAGATCGGCGACGTGAACGATGAGCGGATTATTCGCCGGGCGCCCCTTGGCCTCGAAGATGCGTCGAACCGCCTCTTCGGAGAGGGCATTGGCGCCGAGGCCGTAGACGGTTTCGGTGGGGAACGCGACCAGTCCGCCCGCGCGCAGCACCTCGGCAGCGCGTGCGATTCGGTCAGGCTGGGGGGAATGCGGATCGATGGTCAGAACTTCAGTCTTCATGATGATAGTTCCCCCCGTTGGGGTGTCGGGCGAGGTGCCTGCCAGCCGACCACACCGCGGGACGATTCGGGAGGTTCTGAGCACCGTCAGCCTTCGTGCATCCGGTGAAGAAGCCAGTTCCTCAGGGAAACTCCGAGGAAAGGCGTTCACTCGCCTCCTCCGCATCTTACTGCGACAGGGACCGACACGCAATAAGCTTGTCTTTCGAGGTTCATTGCCGGGTCGTGAACCAGTTTGGGAATGAAGCGAAGGTCAGGCGGCAGGGGTGGCCGGAGCGTTCGAGGAGGGGCGACCGTTCCACTTTCCGTTTGTGCGCCGACTCCTCACTGTGCGAGACTCCTCACTGTGCGAACCGGTTCCTGACCTCGTCGTTCCGTCCTGAAAAGCGCTCTTGACAGTCTTTTGCCCCCACACTATCGTTCCGCCCTCTCTCAAATCCTGGTCTAACGATTCCTTGGACCGATCCGGTGGCCGGACGGCCCTCCCGCGCGATGGCGGTTCGCTCCGCGTGCGGGCCAACGGTCAACCCGAGAACAGGGAAGTAACCATGATCCGTCTCGATCCTGTCGCACGTCTTTGGAGCCGTTCGCCCGGCAGCCTGGTGCGCTGGACAGCGCGCCCCCTGGCGTGGGGAGTGCTGCTGGGCTGTCTGGTGACCCTGGTCGGCTGCCACAAACCGCAGATCCGCTCCCAGTCGGACGAGGACAACGAGCGCGATCGCTACCCCGTTCGCACCGTGGGAGAAATCACCACCTTCGGCAATGCCGAGCCGTTGCCCATCGGGGGGGTGGGACTGGTCACAGGACTGGAAGGCACGGGCGGCCCTGCGCCCAACAGCAGTTATCGCACCTTGCTCGAGAATGATCTGAAAAAGCAGCGTGTGGAGAACATCAAGGAGGTTCTCAACTCCCCCAATAACTCCCTGGTGCTGATCTCTGCCAGCATTCCTCCGGGTGCACGCAAGGGCGACAAGATCGATGTCGAGATCACCCTCCCGCCGGGGAGCAAAACGACGAGTTTGCGCGGTGGCTACCTCCACACCTGCCAGCTGTACAACTACGATTACGCGAAGAATCTCAACCCGAACTTTGATGGCACCAACAAGGCGATCCTGGGCCACGCGGTGGCGAAATGTGAAGGCGCGGTACTGGTCGGCTTTGGCAGTGGCGATGAGGCAGCCAGCCTGAAACAGGGGCGCATCTGGGACGGCGCCAAGCTGAACATTGACATGCCGTTCCACCTGATCCTCAACCAGGATCAGCAATACGCTCGAATCGCCAACGACATCGCCAACCACATCAACGGCACCTTCCACGGCAGCACCAAGGGGCTGCCCGATCAGGAGGTTGCCGCTGCGAAGAACAATGTCCTGGTGATGCTCAGCGTTCCCCCACAATACAAGCACAACATGCCTCGTTTTCTGCGGGTGGTGCGCATGGTGCCGCTACGGGAGAACGTCTCGTCGGATGGTAAGCAAGCAGAGTCACGCGTTCCGTATCGCACCCAATTGCAGGAGGATCTCCTCGATCCGGCGCGGACGGTGACGGCCACGCTGCGCCTGGAAGCTCTGGGACAGAACAGCATCCCGGTGCTCAAAAGTGGGCTGCAGAGCAAACATCCCCTGGTACGGTTCTGTGCCGCCGAATCGCTGGCCTACCTGGGTTCGCCAGCTTGCGGCGAGGAACTGGCTCGTGTCGTTCAGCAACAGCCCTATCTGCGTGCCTTTGCTCTGTCGGCGATGGCCTCGCTGGATGAAGCGATCTGCCATGTGAAACTGAAAGAGTTGATGCTGTCGGCGGTCGATGCCGAAACGCGCTACGGAGCCTTCCGCGCCCTGCGCGCCCTGGATGAAACCGATCCCGACGTGCGGGGCGAACTTCTCAACGATTCGTTCCATCTGCACCAGATTCAAAGCGAGGGGGAACCGTTGGTGCATCTGTCGTTGAGCCGTCGGCCCGAGATTGTTTGCTTTGGGGCGGGACCGGCGTTGAAACCGCCGTTTTCGCTCCTGGCGGGTTCCTATGCGATCACAGCGTCGCCGGAGGATCAGCGGTGCACGATCAGCCACTACGATCTGCACGGAGAGGGCGGCGGATGCCGCGAGCGCTGTTCGCTCAAGGTTGCCGACCTCATCCACAAGCTGGCCGAGATGGGGGCGAACTATGCCGAGATCATCGAGGTGCTCCGTCAGGCGAACAACTGCCAGAACCTGACCTGCCAGCTGCGTTATGATGCCCTCCCCCAGGCGATCACGGTGCAGGAACTGGCCGAGGCGGGGAAGGTCAACCTGGACAAGGTGGACAGTGCCACCGTGCAAATTATCCGCCCCACCAGCGACATGGGGAGCACGCCCACGCTGTATGAACGGAATGTGAAGCGTTCGGTGCGCGATGCCGACCTACGCGCGCTGACCCAGCCACGCGACAAGAAGAGTGGCCCCGCCGTTGGGCAACTCGATCCCCCCTCCGAGGAGCGGCGCTGAGTCCGTCTCCGCTCTCAGCAGGGAGTGGGAGGCAATCCCGTTCCCTCTCCTCGTGCAGCGCTGCGGCGCTGACGCGAGGGAGACGGAACGGGATCGCCTGTCAAACCAAGGACTGCGCGAGGCTCGCTGATGCTCAAGCGCCTTGATCTGGTTGGTTTCAAATCGTTCGCGGACAAAACCGAGTTCGAGTTCTCCGACGGTTTGACGGCCATTGTTGGTCCCAACGGCAGCGGCAAAAGCAACGTGGTCGACGCCGTGCGCTGGGTGCTGGGCGAACAGAGCGCCAAGAGCCTGCGCGGCTCGGAAATGTGCGACGTCATCTTCAACGGGTCCGCCTCGCGCAAGAGCCTGGGGATGGCGGAGGTCACCATGACCTTCGACAATCGCCGCCAGGTCCTGGCCACCCCCACCTCCGAGGTACAGATCACCCGCCGGGTCTATCGCTCGGGCGAGGGCGAATACCTCATCAACGGGCAACTCGCCCGGCTCAAGGACATCAAGGATCTTTTTCTGGGCAGTGGCGCAGGGACGGACGCCTACAGTATCATCGAACAGGGTCGCGTCGATAGTTTGCTCCAGGCTTCCACCCGGGAACGGCGCATCATCTTCGAGGAGGCTGCCGGCATCAGTCGCTTCAAGGCCAAGAAGATCGAAACCCAGCGCAAATTGGAGCGCGTCGATCAGAACCTGATGCGCCTGAAAGACATCATCGACGAGGTCGAGAAACAGCTACGCAGCGTTCGCCTCCAGGCTGCCAAGGCGCAGCGCTTTCAGGAGCACAGTCAGCGCTTGCGGGAGCTGCGCGTCGGGCTCAGTTTACAGGAGTACCATCAGCTCGCGCAGCAATTCGAGACTGCACGCACCAGCCTCGACCAGCTGCGCCACGAACTGCACCGCGAGATGGCGCAGGCGGAGCAGTGGGAACGCCAGCTTCAGGAGGTCGAGCAGGGCCTGGCTCGACTGGATGAGGTGGTGCGCGAACACGAAGCCACCCTCTCCGGTGCGCAACAGCAGATCGCCACCGAGCGAACCCGACGGCAGAACGAGGTCGACCAGAGCGCGGAGCTGGAGGCCGATCGGGAGCGAACCCGCCGCCACCTCGCCGAGTTGGGGCAACGGGTACAGAAGTTGAGCCAGTCGGCCGCCGCGTCCAGCCAGGAGTTACAGGAGGTGGCAACCCAGGCTGCTGCTGGGCAGGAGGGCGTGGCGCAACTCGAGGCCGACCTGTCCGCCACCCAGACGCGCCTGCAGCAACTGCACGAACAGGTGCAACGCGATCAGGCGGAGCACCTCGAACTGATGCGCCGGGCCGGGCATCTGCAGAACGACGTGGTCAGCTACAAGGCGGAGATGGATAATCTCCTGCGTGCCCAGGCGCGGCTGCGTCAAAAGAGCGATCAGGCGGCAAATCACCTGGCCTCGCTGGAGCAGCAGCTGCAGGAGCTGGTCTCTGCCGAGGATGCCTTGCAGGAGCGCCTGAGCGAAACCCGACAGCGCCTGGCCGACCAACGCCAGGAACGCGATCGGCTCCTGGCGTTGCGGGAACAAACCGGGGTGATCGCCTCGGAATTAAAGGCACAGCGGAGCGGTCTCGTCAGCCGGATCGAGGTGCTCGAAGGGCTGGAACGCAGCCACGAGGGGCTCGACACCGGCGTGCGCGAGGTGCTGGCGTTGGTGGAGCAACCCGACCCGGGCGTATGGCGGGCGGTGCGCGGCATCATCGCCGATTTCCTCACCGTCCGCCGCGAATATGCTCCCCTGATCGATCTGGCCCTGGCCCAACGCGCGCAGTGTTTTGTGGTCCGTGATCGCGCAGCCCTGGACGAGGCGCTGGCGAGTCGCACGCAACCGTTTTCCGGGCGGGTGAGTTTTCTCCCCCTGGGTGGAACGGCGGACACCAGCGCCCGCGCCAATCGCCTGCTCGAGGTGTCCGCGGTGGTGCGCCTGCGCATGCCTACCTCCGCCGAGGGCGCTCCGGTTCATCCCGGCGTGATCGCCCTGGCCGAGCAGGTGGTTCACTGCGAGGATCCGGAACTGGCCGATTTGCCGCATCAATTGCTCGCGCACACCCTCATTGTCCGCGATCTCAGCACCGCCCGCGCCATCGCCGCCCACGCCTCGGGTTATCGTTTTGTCACCTTGCAGGGAGAACTGCTCGAACCCGATGGCACCCTCACCGTGGGCACCTACCACGCCGAGGCCGGTATCCTTTCGCGAAAAAGCGAGCTGCGCGAATTGCGGGAACAGGTGCAACAGCTCGATCAGCGCCTGGCCGACATCGAGGGAGATTTAACCCTGCTGCGCGAGCAGATCGCCCGACAGCAGTATAGCATCGAGGGAGTTCAGCAGGAGATCGATGTTCTGGCCGAACAGGCCGCCGATCTGCGTTCGCGCGTGGTGCAGCAGAAGGAACGCCGCGATGGGCTGCACGAGGAAGTTGCCCTCAGCCAGAGCGAGATGCAGGGGCTCGATCAGGAGATACGCGCCCTGGAACAGGCGCTGGACCAGGCGCGACGACAGGCGGCTCAGGCCGAAGTCCAGGTGCAGGAATTGCAGAGCGGACTGGAGCAGGCCGAGCGGGAGATCCGCCAACGCGATCACGAACGGCAGCACCAGCAGGAGGCGTCGCTGGCCGCCCAGGTTGCCCTGGCACAGGTGGAAGAACGCCGAGTCGCCCTGCAAAAACGCCAGGAACAGCTGCAGGGGGATCTGTCCCAACGGCAACTCGAATGGCGGCAAGCGGAGGCGCGCCAGCGAGAACTGGAACAGCGCCTGAGCGACAACTTTGCCATGATGCTCCTGCTCAGTGAACGGCTGGCGCACGCCTACGTGATCAAGGAGCGGTGCGAGCGCGCCCTGGCCACCCTTCTGGTGGAGCGTGAGCAGCAGCGGCGCGAACGGCACCAATTGCACGAGCGCACCCAGAGCGAACGCCAAACACGCCAGACACGTCAGGAGCAGGCACATGCCCGTGAACTGGAGGTAAACGATCTCCAGTATCGCCTGAGCACGCTGGTGCAGCGCTTGCAGGAAGACTACCAGCTCGACCTCGCGCAGCTGTACCAGGAACGGCTGACGAATCCCCCCCCCGCGGAACCCGTGGCAACGGAGGGGGAGACGGCCGTTCCAACTGAGCCCACGCCGGTCGCCCCCACGGGCATTCCTCAGCTGGATACACAGGCCGTCAATGACGAGATCACGGAGTTACGGCGTAAGTTAAGCCGTCTGGGAAGTGTGAACCTGGACGCCCTGGAAGAACTGGCCGAACTGGAGAAACGCGCCACCGAGTTGCAGGCGCAATACGACGATCTGATCACCGCGAAGAAATCCCTGGAGGAGATCATCACGCGCATCAATACCGATAGTCGCCGACTCTTTGGCGACACACTGAACACGGTGCGCGGCCACTTTCAGGAATTGTTCCGCAAATTGTTTGGCGGCGGTCAGGCGGACATTGTTCTGGAGGACGAGGCGGACATTCTGGAGAGCGGAATTGAGATCATCGCGCGCCCCCCGGGGAAAGAGTTGCGCAGCATTTCCTTGATGTCCGGTGGCGAAAAAACACTCACCGCAGTGGCGTTGTTGCTGGCGATCTTTCGGAGCAAGCCGAGTCCCTTCTGCATTCTCGACGAGGTGGATGCCGCCCTCGACGAGGCCAACGTGGGTCGGCTCGCCACCGTCCTCCGGGAGTTTCTGGACCGCTCGCAATTTATTCTGATCACGCACCACAAACGCACCATGGCGTCTGCTGATGTACTCTACGGAGTGACGATGCAGGAATCGGGGATCAGCAAGCGCATCGCCGTCCGCTTCGACGACTGGCCCGATGATGAACGCGATCCGCAGGTGGCGTGATCGAACCGCGCCTCGCTCTGCCCCGGATCCTGCCCCTTTCCACGTAATTCCAAACGCTCTGTGTCCCTCAGGTTAATGCCTCTGAGCCCGAAGGGCAGCGCGCTCTGGCAGTCTTCTTGCGTAAAATAAGAAGTGAGAGTTTTCGCCCCTTCTCTTCGCAGGACCGATGACTCCCCATTCTGGTCCCTCCGCACTCCAGGGAACCTGTGGCCTGGACGTTCCGAGGATGAAAGGAGATCCCCATGTCAGACACCAACAGAATCCTCGTCGCTGTGGATGAATCGGAAGAATCGCGTCGAGCAGTCACCTACGTGGCAGAGATGGTGAGCGGAAAAGCCGGCTGCGAGGTTGGACTCTTCCATCTGGCGTCGGTCCCTAACATGATCGAATGGGGCGGATCGGAAGACCCGGTCGTTGAAGCCAGGACCGAAACCGAACGAGAAATCCAGTATCGACAGATGGAACAACAAACCGAGGCCAGGGGGAACGCCCTGCTCCAACGCATGCAAACGCTGTTGACCGAGAAAGGCTGTGACGTCTCTCTCCAACTGGTGCGCCAGAACGAGCACCTGGGGAGAAAAAAGATCGCACAAACCATCATTGACACTGCCAAGAAACAGCACTTCGGAACCGTCGTGGTGGGACGGCACACCTTCTCTGGTTTGACGAAACTTCTCCACAACCACATCGGTGAAAGGCTGATGCGGAATCAGGAGGGAATCAACGTGTGGGTGGTGGTGTAAAGCAGTGTGCGGCCTCGGGTACTCCACCAGCGTCCCAACGCCGAGATGGCGACCATTGTTCAGAAGCACGTTGCCGGCGCGGGGATCGTCGGGTGATTCATCGTTCAGTTTGATTTGGAGGGCCGACACACACCGCTCGGGCAGGGAGAACCAGTCTCGGGAGTCCCCCAGCGGAAGTAGCAGGGATACGCCGGCCACGACACGGAAGGAAGGGGTTTGCGGCAGTAGTCATCCGGTGCGCCCACACAGGGAAAACACTGGCCGTTCCACCAGCGCAACACACCTCCTCCATACGGAAAGCATCCCCCCACTGGGGCAATGCGGTGAAGCAGCGAGCCTCCTGCCGTCTCCAGGCTCTGAGGCTCTGCACTCATCCCCCGGCCAACCCCAAGCAGGATCACCCCGAGCGTCGCAATCCACAAATAAGATCTCATAAAATCTCTTCTCCGTTGCTTCTCTGGTCTACCTTGTTTCCGCCTGGGGCATCGGCTCCGGGAGCGGGGCCTTCTCTGTGGAAACGGGAAGAACTGGGAGTGGGTCAGCCTGGCACTGCTCCTGCTGGAGGCGTATCTGCCAGCCTCCTCCCAGGGCGCGATAAACGGTGATAAGGTTCAGGGCGATGTTCCCCTGTGCGACCGCCAGTTGATCCTGCTGGAAAAGTTGGACGGTTTCCAGCTGAAACACCGTGGTAAAGGGGACGGTGCCCGCCCTGTATTGCTTCACACCAATTTCGGTCGCGGCAACCGCGGCCTTCACGCCGCGGCTCAGATCCTCCGCCTGCTCGCGCGAACGGAGGAACCCACGCAGAGCTGTCTGCACCTGCTGAGCGGCAGTGAGCACCTGGTTCTGATAGGCTGCGATCAATTCCTGCGTGCGTGCTTCCTGGAGATGGACATTGTTGGCGATTCGGCCATAATTGAGCAGATTCCACCGGAAACTGGGCGCGATGGTGCCCATGAAACTCCGGGACGAGAAGAGGGTGGAGAGATCGGTGGAATCGTAACCAAGTGTCCCGTTGATGGCGAGCGCGGGATAGAGATCGGCCTCCGCCACGCCAATCTGGGCGCTCTGGGCGGCGACCTGGCGTTCCGCACTGCGAATGTCCGGGCGCCGGCGCAGCAAGTCGGCGGGCATCCCGGCCGCCACCCACGTGGGGGTTTCGGGGATGGGACTCGTTCCAAGTTCTGGTCCCGGCCCCAGGTCGGCGGACAGATCACGGGGCGGAATGCCCAGCAAAATGCACAGGGTATCGTTCGCCTGCCCCTGAACAATCTCCAGTGCCGGGATGGTGGCACGGGTCTGTTCGAGAATGGTGCGCGCCTGTTCCACATCCAGGCGTGTGGCCGTTCCAACCTTGAAACGTTCCTCGCTGAGCGCCAGTACCCCTTCCTGAATCCGCAGGTTGTCGCGCGCAATCTTGATCCGTTGCTGAGCCACGCGATATTGCACGTAGTTTGTTGCGACGTCGGCAAACAGAGTCACCAGGGCGCTATCAAAGTTCTCCACCGAGGCGTCCAGATTCGCATTGGCCGATTCAATACTGCGCCGGTAGCGGCCCCAGAAATCGAGTTCCCAGCTCAGATTGAATCCCCCCGCCCAGTTGGGATAGAAGTTGCCAAAACGCGAACCCGGGGGAATGGTGAACCCCGTTGCCGAGGCGATGGCCGCGGGGTTATTGAAGGTGTTGTGGCTCAAGGCGACCTGACTGAATCCGCCGCTGGCCTGCTGGGTCTGGGGCAGAAGGAAACCCGTCACAATCCCCTGCTGAGCCCGCGCCTGGAGCACCCGGGTCCCCACCACACGCAGATTCAGGTTCTGGCCGTAAGCAGTGTTGATCAGAGAATTGAGCGTGGCATCCTGAAAGACACTCCACCAGTCGGCGTGGGACAAGGGGGTGTTCTGAACCCGGGGATCGTTCGCTCCAATCCACTCCTCAGCCACGGGCGCGGGAGGGCGTTGATACGTTGGTCCCACCTTGAAGCCGTTGTGCACCCAATCGAGTGGCCCTGTCGTCACGCACCCACTGGTGCTGAGCACCACCCCGGTAAACCCTGCCCGAAACCAGCGGGCAAGGTGCGATCGCGTCAGCAAGCGGCCTGGAGTTTGGAAGGGGATGGGCCGGGACATGAGTTCATTCCTCGTTGCCTGGTGCATGCCGTTCCCGGGACGATCAGGCCCCTCCGGCAAATCAGGAACAACCCGCACTAATGGAATGATCGGCGATCTCGCCAGATCGATGCAGAAAATGCGCGCAGATGGGGCAGTGGATGCGCCCAGCGGGATCCCCATCCACGCCACCTTTCCTCTCCTGTGGTATTTACTCCCCCCCGATATGTTCGCCCTTCTCCGCCACCGAGCGCTTCATGATCAGTACCAGGAAGACCAGCGTCACCCCCAGTGCCGCGCACAGCCAGAAGACATCGAAGTAGGCGAGCGAGGCGGCCTGCTGCTCGCGGAGATTGTCGAGCGCCTGGAGAGCCCTTCGCTGCGACTCCACAGGATCCCCTGTTTGCCGATAGAACCCCGCCTCGGCCCTTTCCAGAAAGGAGCGAACCGCGGGATTGAGCGGATCGAGGAATTCGTTCATGCGCGAGGTGTGAAACTGCAAGCGTCGTTGTTCGAGGGTCTGTGCCATCGACGTTCCCACGCTCCCTCCCTCGTTGCGGAGGAGGGCGAACAGCCCCACGGCTGCCCCACGCATGTGCTGGGAGGTGTATTTGAAGGCGGCCACGTTGAGCGGAGCGAAGATCAACGACAGCCCGGTAATCATGACCACGCGTGGCCACACCACCTGCCAGGGGCTAATTTGCAGATTCATGCGCGCCATCCAGTAGCACCCGGCCGACATCAGCAACAAGCCAGCAACGATCAGCCAGCGCGCATCGACCTGGCGTCCCAGAAGAAAGCCCACCACCACCATCATCAGGACGGAGAAAATCCCCGCGGGCGACTGCACCAACCCCGAGACGTAGGCGTCGTAGCCAAAGAGCGATTGGAGCAACCCCGGCAAGGAAGTACTGGCGCCGTAGAGAACCGCAAAGGCACAGAAAATGATCACGCACGACGCGGCGAAGTTTCGCTCCTTCAGAGGGCGAAAATTCACCACGGGGTGTGCGATCTTCAACTCCCAGTACACCAGGAACACTAACCCAAACACAAAGAGCACAAGGAGCGTTTGAATCCGCCAGAAGGGATCGCCCAGCCAGTCCCACTCCTGCCCCTTGCTGAGGAGCACTTCCCAGGACGCCATCACCAGGGTGAGCACTCCCAGGCCGAGATAGTCAAACCGGAGGGGTCGACTGAGCAACTCGGCCCGCTCTTTCTTCAGATAGTCCGGGTCATCCACCACGAAGTAACTGATCACAAAGGCGAGCGCACCCACGGGGATGTTGATGTAGAAAATCCATCGCCAGTCGTAAGTAACGGTGAGATAGCCGCCGAGAGTTGGTCCGACGATGGGGGCCAACAGGGCGGCCACGCCAAACATCGTCTGTGCGGCCCCCTGTTTTTCCGGAGGGAAGGCATCGAGCAACACCCCCTGGCTGGAGGGTTGGAGGCCTCCCCCGGCCAATCCCTGGAGCACGCGGAAAAGGATGATTTGCCCCAGGCTGGTCGCCATTCCACAGAGCCCCGAGGCCAGGGTGAAGACGGCGATCGAAATCAGGAAGTAATTGCGCCGTCCCAGATGCGCCGACAGCCAGCCAGAAATTGGCAAGATGGTCGCGTTGGCGGCCAGGTAGCTGGTCAGCACCCATTCAGCATCCACATTGGAGGCCGAGAGCCCCCCGGCGATGTAGCGAAGGGCCACGTTGGCGATCGTGGTATCCAGCACCTCCATGAAGGTGGGGATCACCACGGCAACCGCCACGATCCACGGGTTGATCGCCCGCTGTCCAGTCAGTGGCGGGGCGAGGGCCACACTGCTCATGGCCGGATCTCCGTGGGCCGCTGGGGCACAGGAGCGTTCGGCTGCAGGATGTCGCCCGCGTGTGGTCCTGTGGGCGGTTCCTTGTAGTAAACGGAGGCCGTGACCGATGTGCCGACAAAGAGCGGAGTTTTATCCGGGTCGTAGTTGGTCAGTTCGATGCGAACGGGCAAGCGCTGCACAATCTTCACAAAGTTGCCGGTGGCGTTCTGAGGCGGCAACAGGGCGAGGGTCTGGCCGGTGCCCATGGTGAACCCCGTGATCCGCCCCTCGAACTCGTGCTTGCTGCCATACATATCCACTTCACAGCGGGCGCGCTGACCAATGCGCAGTTCCGCCAGCTGCGTTTCCTTGAAGTTGGCATCGATCCAGATTTCCGTGAGAGAGCGCACCGCCATCAAACTCTGTCCAGCCTGGACATTGTTCCCCGGGTTCACATTGCGACGGGTGATCACCCCATCAATCTCGCTCACCACGTCGCAGTAGCGAAGATTCAACTCCGCCTGTTCCAGGTCGCGGCGAGCCTGGAGCAACTTGGCCCGCGCCTGTTTGATGGGCGGAGCCTGAGGGATGAGGTGGCCGAAGATCCGGTCAAGATTCCCCTCGGGATCCTGCTTGTAGAACGCTGCCAGGGCCTCCTTGGGGGTCGCGTCCCACGTGGTTGGAAAGTAGCCAAACTGAGCGGCACTCTGAACGAGGTCCGCGAGTGCCTGACGAACGCTGGAGAAGTTCTGATCGAGGTCGGCAGGCACCTCGGCCAGATCTTTCCCCTTGGGCGGTTGTGCGGCCAGGCCCAGACCAACACGAATGGCGTAGACCTGTTGCAACGCCTGCTCGACGGCCGCTTCATTCACCTTGACCGTCTGGCGGCGCTGGTCGAGGTCCTCCTTGCTGATCCCTCCGCTGGGTGCCAGTTCCTCCCCTCGTTTGAGGTTGGCCTTGGCCAGTTCCAGGGTTGCCTTCTTGCTGTTGACCGTGGCGACCGCGGCGCCAAGATTGGCGATCTGATTATTCACATTCTCGATCGCGTGCTGGAGTTTAAACCGATTCGCCCGCGCCTGGGCAATCAATCCCTGCACCTGGGCCTGTGCCGCTGCCAGATCCGTTTCGGCGGCGTCCACCGCGGCTTTCTTGATCCGCACCTGGATCTCGTAGGGTTCCTTGTCCAGTTGAACGAGAAGCGCGCCCTTCTTCACGCGCATGTTGTCCTCGACCAGCACCCGCTTCACCTGGCCCGGGACGCGCGGCGCTACCAGAGTCTCGTGCCCGTTGACATAAGCGTCGTCGGTACTCTCGGTGGTGAGCCACAGTTCCACCCAGGGAGCAACAAGGAAGCCGCCCCCACCGAGAAGCACCGCCACCACCGGGAGCAACAGCCATTTGCGCCAGGGATGCGAACGTGATGCGTCAGGAGCAGCCGGCGGTGTGCTGGGAAGGGACGGCTGGGGAGGAGCGGGAGGTGCTTCCACGGAGGGGGGAGACGAGCCACTGCTGGCCTCGTTCGAGACCGTCTGGACAGATACCTTTTGGGGTTGCTCTGCCACTGGGGAATGCGGGTCGTGCGTGCCTGCCATGCTGCTGCTTCTCCTTGCTGCGGATCTGGATCAGCTCAGGCGTGCCAGAATTCAGCCTGGTGCGAACACGTTGCCATTCACCACACCCTGTTTCGGGTAAGCCGGTGCGCAGGGTTCGCATCCCCTGCTGCGTGCGTACTCACTCCTTCTCAGCGTACACGAAAACCCCGGTGTTGGAAAAGGGCCGTCACGCATTACCTCCTGCGCAGCACTGCGAGAGGGGTTTACTCGACGGCGCTGGGTCGGGATCTCCTCAGGGGTTGGCGGTCGTTGTCAGGAGTTCGCCCGGTTGAGGGAGACTGGCCTCCCCGAATGGCTCGGCAGCGGAATGGGAGAAAATGAGAGCGCCGGCACAGCGGAGAGGAGCTTGCCAGGGAACGGCGGGAAGGAGGGAGACGAGAAACCCCTCCTTCCCGCGAGCGCGTCACCTAGATCCCGGCGAGTTGTTCCCTGGCGTCGCCAAAGGACGACATCTTCAGACCCATGCGCTCCATGAGTGCGAGGTAAAGGCTGCACAGCTTTCGCTTGCTGTTGCCCGCCTTGAGGTAATCCAACGTGCGACCCGTCTGGAGTGTTCCGCCCAGCGAGCCGGCCAGCACCAGCGGAACCTGCTGTCCATTGTGGGCGTTCCAGTGCTCGGAGACAAACATGATGCAGGAGTTATCCAGAACCGTGCGCTCGCCTTCCTGCATCTTCGCCAGCCGATCGAGAAGATAGGCGTACTGCTCGACGTGGCACTTGACGATCGCCTGGTATTCCTTCCCGGTGTTGTCGTGCGAATAGCTGTGGTGGTCGTCGCGCACGCCCAGGAACGGGTAGACCTGGCCGGAGAGATCGCGCGAGAGGAGAAGGGTTGCCACGCGGGTGCGGTCGGTCTGGAATGCCAGGGCAATGATGTCGCACATCAGCCGGGCATAGGCGCGGAAATCCTTCGGCTGCCCCACCGGCGGACGCTGGCTGGCCGGCACCATGGGGGTGTCGTTCTTCGCCAGCTTGTTCAACCGTTGCACGCGCTGCTCGGTCTCGCGCACCGACGAGAAATATTCCTCCAGCTTCTGCTTGTCGGTTCCGCTCACCTGGCCACGAAGATCGTTCGCCTGTTGCAGAACCTCGTCGAGAATGCTCCCCTGAAGTTTGCCTGCCTTTCCGCCAAAGAGGCTGTCGAAGGCAAGCGAGGGATACAGTTCGATCGGCACGGGCGAGTCCGGCGTGCGCCACGAGATGTGCGAGGCATAAACCATCGAGTACTGGCTCTCGTGGAATCCGCTCACGGGTTGTTCGCAGCCCAGCACCAGGCTCGGCAGGGCGGTCTCTTCCTCGTAATGTTTGGCCAGCAGTTGATCCATGCTGACCCCGCCCTTGATGGTGCGCCCTCGCTGCAACGCCGCGCCGGAGAGGATGTTCCCGGTGCAACGGGCATGTCCGCCATCACCTTCGTGGTTGAACAGCCCGTTAATAACGTTCATCTTCTCCTTGAACGGGACCAGCGGGGCCAGGCTGGAACCGAGTTCCATGGTGGCGCCGTTGCCACGGGCCCACCAGTGCGGGGGAGAGATGCCATCGCCAATGAACAGACAGGCAAACCGTTGCGGAGCCTTCCGGGCAGTCGCAGGCGCCGCCAGTGCGCCGACCGACTCCAACCAGGGAAGGGCGACGGTCACGCCCAGCGCCTTGAGCAGGACACGACGGGAAACGTGGGTAGCGACGGTCATCGTTTTCCTCCGGGTGGAGCCTCGGCCTTGAATCTGGTTGGGTTGAAATCCTTGCAACGCTGGGTGCGAAACTGAGGGCTGTTTACCACCAACTCGAACAGCGTGCTCATCTTGTCGTGGTTCTTCTCCAACTCGGCCTGCATCTGGTCGAGCAAGGGCTGATCAGACAGAAGGAGCGAGCGGCCCAGGGCATAGCCGAGAAACTTGTGGGCGAGGGTGCGGGTGAACTCCTGCCGGCGATGCTTCACCAGGTAGTCCGCAAAGGCGGGCACCCCGCGCGCTTCCTTCCCATCTGGCAACGATACCACGTTATCGACCGGCCGTCCCGCCAAATCCCGAGCGCGCGCCCGGCCAATCGGGTCGAACCCCTCCATCGCCAGTCCAAGCGCATCAAAGCGCTGATGGCAGCGCGCACATTTAACATCCTCAACATGCAATTTCAGCAGTTCACGGATGGTCTTTCCCTGGGTATCGGTTTCCTTGGCGGGGAGCACCGCCACATTGGGAGGTGGCGGGGGGATGTGCTCGCCCAGCACCTTGTGCACCACCCAGAAGCCGCGCTTGACCGGGCTGGTGCGTTGCGGTTGCGAGTTTTTGGTGAGAAAGACCGCCATGCCGAGCACGCCGCCTCGTCCCTTGGCATGCAGCCCGGTAACAACTTCCCACTCGCTGCCGCTGCTCGGGGAGGGCAGCCCGTAGTGCTGCGCCAGCTTCCGATTCACCAACGTTGTATCGCTCGCCAGCAACTCGGTGATCGGTTTGTCCTTCTGGATCAAATAGGCAAGGAACTGCGTGGGCTCCTCGAACATCGCCTGTTTGAGCGCATCGTCGAACATGGGAAAGACGGTGCGGTTTACAGACTCCTGAGTAAGAAAGTCGCGATAGCCGAGCCACTGACCGAAGAACTCGCGGGCAAAGCGACTTACCTTGGAATCACGGATCATCCGGCGAACCTGGGCACGCAGAGTGTGCGGCTCGTGCAGTTTCCCTGCCTTCGCCAGTGACAGAAGCTCGTCATCGGGCGGTCCGGCCCAGAGGAAGTAACTCAGTCGCGAGGCCAGCGCCAGATCGGGGAGCGGTGCGACCGACTCACCCGCCGGAGGGGGATCGAAGCGCATGCAGAAGTGCGGCGAAACCAGGATGCGCACCAGCGAGGCACGAACGGCCGCCTCCGTGCCATGATCCTTGTCGCGGCTGACCGCCGTGTAGAACGTTTCGAGTTTTTTGCGCTCGGCGTCGGTCAGCGGTCGGCGATAGGCTTTTTCTGCGAAGGCGAGCAGATCCTTGAGATAAATCGCCTCTGCCTGCTTCAGGGTCGCGGCGTGGCTGCGCAGACCGTTGCGCACCTCAGCAAAGAAGATGCTGATGGGATGGTTGGCCAGCGCCTCGCCAGTGAGTTTCACATTGGCCCGACGCAGATAGACCGCCTGGAAGCGGGCCAACGTTTCATCCTTGACCAGCTCCGGATCTTCCTCCTTGAAGGAGTCGAAATCGGGATGTTTGAGAAAGTTGCGTTCGGAGCGTTCAAAGAACACAAATCCGCGCAGCATCTTTTCCCAGATCCCGGTGACAAAATACAGTTCCACCCACAGCCGATCGAGTTCCTTCTTCTCCGCCTCGCTGAGCACCGAGCGACACAGGGGTTGATCATCGCGGAAGAACCCTTCGATCAGGTGGAACCCAGCGGAGAGCCCGCGCGTGTCATCGACGTAGAAGAACCGACTGGGAAAGAGCCGACAAAAGGCGTTGGCCGAGGCTTCATACTGCGCCGCAGCGGGGTGGGCGGGATGGATGAGCGGGCGCGCCAGTGGCATCCGCTCGTCCGCCTTGCGCTCGGCGATCCGAAGCGAGGTCAGCCCCGGCGCGGAAGGCTCCAGCCGACACTCGGCCGTGAACCGCACCGTTCCCTTGCCACGCAGCGGGAAAGCCTTCGCCGGCAGATCGATTTCCAGAGTGGCCGGAGCCTTCAGGACAAACGCGTCGGCATCGATCCGCTCCCCCCGGGGATGAGACGGGTTGGTGCCAAACTTGAGCCGGGCGAACAACTCCGGGGCATGTTCCTCCAGCACCTCGCGAAGCGACCATTTCTTCCGATTGGTGAGGGTGGCAGAGTTGGTGCTAAAGGTGCCCTTCACGAGGACCGCACCCTCGGCCTTCTGCTCGCCCACGTTCGCCAGCTGAACGATCAGCTTGAGCGCTGCCTGTTCGCCGACGCCGCGATACTCCACGGTTTCCTTCTGCGTTTGCAGGGTTGTCCTGTCGAAGGTGTCGCGCAGTTCGGCAGTGCGGCGTCGACGTGCCAGGTGATCGATCGGCCCATTACCGGCGTTGGCCACGATGGCGGGGGTTTCGACAGGGCAGAGTTCCCGGCTGAGACGTTGAATCTCTCCCGCCAGAGTCCGCACTGCTCCCTGCACCTCGTCTCCGGCTGGTTTCGCGCGATTCTTGGGCGCGGGCAAGGCTTGCCAGCGCCCGCGCAGCCAGTGCAGGAGAAAGTGATCGGTTGACTTGCCCTCGAGCGCATCCCAGAGAAGCCGGGCATAGCGGGGGCTCAGGCGCGCACGCTTCGCCCAGTCCTCGACGGTGCTCTTCTCAGGCGACGCAGGCCGATGCTTGTACAGCCAGAGTTCGGTGAGATACCTGGTGTAATCGACGGCGTGCATTTCGTAGAAGCGAATGATGGCCTGTTCGTAGTATTTTTGCCGATCCGCGAAGGTGACCACCGGGTACGGCGCGAAACGTAACCCCTCGGTCGTCAGGAGGGCGTGGTCGGCAATATTCTCGGCGGCGGCGTAGTACTTCTTGAACAGGCTGGGCGACATGGTGAGTGCCTCGCCCGTGTTGGTGAAGCCCTCACCCGAGGCAGGATCGATCGGAAACGACTTCGCGGGCTGAATATCGACACCCGTGAGATCGTGAATGGTGTAGTCAAACTCGGCGTTGCTCAGTCGACGGGGAGGAACCACGCCCGGATCTCCGGCCCGTTTGACCGCTTCCGCCAGCAACACCTTCTCCAGGGTGGCGATGATCTCGCCACGCAGGTCCGCCGCGGGCTGTTTCGCCTTTGCGGGCGGCATTTCCTCTTTTTTCAGGAAAGTGAGTACATGATCCCACTGGCGAAAATCCTCGCCGACCTGGGCGACCGTGCGAAAGCGCGTCAGATCGAGTTCGCCACTTTTGGTTTTGGCATTGTGGCAACGAACACAGTAGGCATTCAGGAACGGCACGACCCTGGTCTGAAACGGATCAGCGGCTGGTGGCGGGGCAGCTGCGGGAGCGCTGGTGAAACGTGGGAAGGCGAACAGCCCTGCCAGCATGGTCAGAAGGGTCAGCGGAGCGACGAGGGAGGGCAAACGCCGTCCTGAGAGAACTGCCAGGAAACACGGCGGCGTGGAGTCGTTACTCAAGGGATGCACTCCTGAACGACGCGGGCAAGGACGTCGGTCTGCGGATGATCAGGGCCAGCGGGGCGGCTGCTCGGTTGCCTGGGGATCCAACCACCGCGTCGGCAGAAGGTCGTATGGCGAGGCGCATTCGGCTGGGGCATCGGCCCGGTCGGGAAGGATCACTTCGGCGAGGGTGGGCGCAGTGAAGCACACCTCCGACGGGTCTATTCTCACGGAGCGCGCAGTCGCCGTCAATCAGAAACGAGAGGAGTTCCCCAGTTCGGGAGCCAGATGCTTGGTCAGTTCCCCAGACAGGCCGCACCTGCTTCGCTTCTTCCCGCGATCAGGGAGAGCCTCCTCAACAAGTGCGCACAGCCACCTGCCCCCGGCATGAAGCAAGATCGAATTTGTCAGCATCCTTCCGGGTGGAGGGGATGGGAGAGCAAGTGGACAGATGATAGCTGAAGAGATAGTCATATCTGCAAAAGCCTCAATTCCAGATTCCTGGTTCACAACACCCGTTTTCCCAGTGAGAAGTCATGCTTGCGATCCCCCTCCTCGCGGCGCTGGAATTCAGCGACTTCGCCATCATCGCAGCCATCGTCCTGGTTATCGCCGGTGGTTCGGCGGCCTGGGGGGCGCGCACGCCGGCCAGTGAACAGACCGTCCTCCGGCTGGAGAGCAAGCTGAACCTGATCATGAAACACTTGGGAATCGAGCGGCCCGATCCGAGCAGTGCGCTGGGGTTATCCGAGGAGGTACGACGGTTGGCCGACAACCCCACGCTAAAGATCCAGGCGATCAAGCTCCATCGCGAGCAAACCGGCGCCAGTCTGAAGGAAGCAAAGGACGCTATCGAAGCCTACATGAACGGTCAGCATTGAGAGTTCTTGCCAGCACCTGCGCCTGAATCCCCCTTGGCTTTCATGAAGGCGTGGAACTCTTCGAGGGGGACAAACTCGACCCGAAAGGGTTTCCAGAACGCGGACGGTCGGACCGATTCCCAAACGACCAGCTCGTGGATAAACAGTTCACTTCCTGGTGTCAGGAAAGACCGATGAATCTGTTCTCAGCAGCGACAGGCCGACCCCTGAGGGGACCGAGACGCACACCCCGCCTCGTCGGGGCGATGCGTGGTCAGCGTGTAGCCCTGGCTGCGTAACCCATCGATCCAGGCCTGATACTCCGACCATCCCATCTGAGCGGAGCGCCCTTCGAGCGGAGCCGGCCCAACGAGGCGAATGGCGAAGGTCTCCCCGCGGTCGCCCGGGGCGCGAGGCGGAATCTCCGCACCGAGGAAAACCGTACGGCCATCAAACCGCATCAGCAAGGTTGTCGTTACTCCGGCCACCAGTGGAATGGACATTCGCGCGGGCTCAGAGGAACTGGCCGAAGCCTCAGGCACCTGAACCAGATCGCGGGTCAAAACGTACCAGCAGAAGAAGCAATGATTGGAGGTGGCGCCCGGTAACGCGTGGGGAGCGCGCGCCAGGATGTCGTCGCGAATCGCGGTTAACCCTTCGCGAAAAACCTTTCCCACATAGGGATGCGCTCGACCTCGCTCCACGATGGTGGCAACATCATCGTGGTAGATATTGCCGATCCTCAGTTGATCGAGATCGGAGGCAAACCCACAACACGGTTTGACCTCGCCCCGCGGATTGACAATCAGCGCCTGCCCGGGTCCCTCGCAGTAGTCTTCCTCGAACCAGACGCCGTCCCAGGCACCCTGGAATCGTTCCGCCCGCTCGACCGGGGCGAGATGGTTCCAGTTGAGGGTCATCGTAATCTCTGGCCCAACAAGCAGATAGCGCCCCAATACTGGGGACCATTCGACGACGGCGTCGAGGGCGCGGGCCAGGGCGTGGATTGGTTCCAGCCCCTGGTCGGGGTGTCGGCTGGCGTAGGAAAGCGCCACCACATTGTCCCGTTGAAAGACCTCGACCGCGACGCGACAGAAATCGAGCGCGGGGGCCAGGTCCATGCCATGAAACTTGTCGATGCTGAGACCGAGCTTACCATTGAAACCGGTGGCAGCCAGTTCTTGCAAGACCTCGGTCAGATGCGCTCTGCCGCGATGCCAGACACCATTGGAGATGATCTTGTCAAAGCGAAAGCCAAGTTCGCTTGCGCGACGGCACACGGCGTGCATGAATTCGGGATAAAGGAACGGTTCGCCTCCGGTGAGACCCAGGGTGCGAATTCCGTAGGCATGCGCCTGCTCCAGAAAGCGCACGGCAACCGCCCTATCGAGACGATCGGTCCACTCGATCGGAACACAACAATGAGGGCAGGAAAGGTTGCACTGATAGGTCCCGGCGAAGGAGAGATAGTTGGGGCGGAACATATGCGGAGCCCGCGGCGCAGCGCGCCCGGGACCGCGCGAAACGAGGGATGTTGGGGGAACTTTGCGCGCCATGCGGAACACTCCCAGGAGAGAAACGAAGAGGGTATTGTAGGGAGAAGGAGTTCCGGCACCACCTGAAGCCGAAAATCCGATCGCGCAACCTGCGAGTCGCTTCGCCTGAGCCCTTAAAGTGTGTTAATGTCGGGCAGGAGGTTCGTCCTTATACTGTTATGGGCCGTTGTGCCTCGGGATCAAGGATTGCCATTTTGAAAAGAACCATGGCCGGGGCAGTCTCGTCACAGTAGAGAGGAATTGTACTTGCCGGGGTTGACTCCGCTGTGCGACAATTCCTTCCATTGGATACGTCGATCGCGTCGCCAGGCCCCTTGGACGAAGTCAGGGAGAAGCACGCCAATGTCGTGGAGTTCACGCAGAGCCAGCGTCGTCTTGGCGATCCTCGCCGTGCTGGGCATTCTGACTTGCTGGCAGCAGGTTTCCGCTCAGCGCATCATCCGCAAGCCGCCGATCGCGGTTGATCCCACCACCGAACAGCCGCCCAGCCAACCAACCGATCCCAACGGCTTGACCAGTGGCATCGACCTGGTCGTCAAGGATCGTCTGGAGCAGCAGATCGTTGCCGCTCAGGATTATATCCAGGACGAAAACTGGGCCACCGCCGTCGATATTCTCCAGCAACTCCTTGACATCAAGGAAGACGTCTTTGCGTCGGTGACCCGCAAGGGAGCCGATGGCAAGGTTGGCAAGAGCATCGTCAGCGTGCGCGCCGAGGCCAACCGCATGGTCGCCAACCTCCCGCCCAAGGGGCTGGAGTTCTACAAGAAGACTCATGGACCGACCGCCGCCAGCCTTCTCAAGCAGGCGAAGGAACTGAACAACGACCCCGCCACGCTGGCCCAGGTGACGACCCGGTTCCTCTACACCGATGCGGGCGCGGATGCGGTCAATCTGCTGGCCACCTTCCACCTTGATCGTGGCAACTACACCAACGCCGCCCTTTGCTACGAAAAGCTGATGCAGCGCGAAGGCGCCAGCAAACTCCCCCCGAACATCCTCTTCAAGGCAGCTCTTTCGTTCCATCGCGTGGGCGACAAGGCCAACGAGGAGACCGCCTGGAAGAACCTGGCGACCAAGGCTCAATCGGTGAAGCTGGGCCGCATCACCAAGTCGGTCGACGATCTGAAAACCTACGTGGCTTCTCTCAAGAGCGAAAATGTCGAGTTTGGCCTGTACGACTGGCCGATGTTTGGCGGCAAGGCCTCCCGCACGGGGCAGGGCGGCGAGGGCGGGACTGCCTTCCTCGAACCGAAGTGGGTGGAATCGACCATCCGCGAAAATGCCACCAAAACCCATCTCGATCAGGCTTTTAACTGGCTCGAACGGAGCAAACAGCCGGTGCTGTCGGCCTCGTTCCCCATCGCTGCCACGATCAACCGCGAAGGCAAAGCCCTGCCGCTGGTGATCTACCGCAGCTTCTGGGGCATTCATGCACGCAATGTGCTGACGGGCGAACTGGAATGGGAAGCGCCTTCCAACTGGAGCATTGACCGCATTGAGAAGGAAGGGAAGTATGCAGGCAACCTGCACCAGTGGTTGCAGATTTACCTGAACAACGGCAGCAAGCCCGAGATTCTGTTCGAGAACTCGATGGTGGGAACGCTGACCACCGATAACACCCGCGTCTACTGCATCGAGGATCTGGCGGTTCCGCCCTTCTCGACGCAGAGCCCGTACAATCCGCAACCGGTCACCTACAACGGCAAACTCGGCGAGGCGATCAACCACAATCGCTTGCAGGCCTACGACCTGGATAGTGGCAAGTTGATCTGGGAAGCCGGCGAGTACGGCAACAAGGACAACGAACTGAGCGATACCTACTTCCTGGGTGCTCCGCTGCCCTTGAACGGCAAGCTCTTTGTCCTGACCGAAAAGAACCAATCGCTGCGGCTGGTGACGCTCGACCCGACGACCGGCAAGCTTGTTGGTTCGCCGCAACGGCTGGCCGACACCCGTGACAAGATGGTGCAGGATCTGGCCCGGCGCATCAACGCGTCGCAGCTGGCCTACGGCGAAGGCATCCTGGTCTGCCCCACCAACGCCGGGGCGGTGCTGGGCGTCGATCTACTCTCAGGGAGCCTGGTGTGGGCCTATGCCTATCGTGAAGGCGGCCGCTCCACCCAGGCGTGGGATCCCAACAAGGGGATTCCTCCGGGGATGATCATTGGCCCGGATGGTCGTTACATCCCCGCCGTCCCGAACATCAACAACTGGAAGACCTCCGCTCCCTGCATCACGGAGGGGAAGGTGGTCTTCACCGCCCCCGATGCCTCGTCGGTGCATTGTGTGAATCTGCGTGACGGGACCCGCGTGTGGAAGCATTCCAAGCAGGACGACGATCTCTACCTGGCGGGCGTATTCGCGGGCAAGGTGGTTATCGTGGGCAAGAAATCCTGCCGTGGTCTGAACCTGGCAGATGGCAGCGAGGCGTGGCGGGTTGACACCGGGATGCCTTCCGGCCAGGGGATCGCCAGCAATAACATCTACTACCTGCCGCTGGTGAACGCCATCGCGACCAAGGAACCCGAGATCTGCGTGATCGACGTGGTCAAGGGCACCGCTCTGGCGCACACCCGTTCGCGCAAGAAGGAAATCCCTGGCAACCTGATCTTCTACGAAGGCACCGTTCTCTCGCAGAATGTGACCCAGGTAGCGGCCTATCCTCAGCTGAATGTCGAGCTGAAGCGGATCGATGAACTGCTCAGCAAGAAGTCAACCGATCCGGAAGGGTTGATCCGCCGCGGGGATCTCCGCCTGGACAAGGGCGATCTGAAGGGTGCCATCGAGGATCTGCGCACCGCCCTTGGCAACAAGCCGCCGCAGGACATGGTGGCAAAGGCACGCCTCAAGCTCTACGAGTCCTTCACCGAGTATTTCCAGCGCGACTTCAACGCCGCCGAGCAGTACATCAAGGAATACGAGGCGATGTGCTCCGTCCCGGGTGATGCCGCCGAGGAGAAACGGCGCAAGGGGAACTACTACTGCCTGCTTGGCAAGGGCCGCGAGGAACAGAAGAAACTCGTGGACGCCTTCGAGGCGTACATGAACTTCGGTACGCTCGGCGCTGATCAGGAATTGCTGAGCGTGGTGGATCAACCGGCCGTCAAGGCGTCTCCGTCGGTGTGGGCGCAGGGCCGGATCGCCTCCATGGTGGCCCGCGCCACCAGGGAAGAACGCGCTCCGCTCGAAGCGCTGATCGCCAAGCGCTGGAAGGAAGTGAAGGACAGCGACCTGTCCTCGCTGCGCAACTTTGTCAACACCTTCGGTTCGATGTTCAACGTTGGCAAGGAAGCGCGTTTGCAACTGGCCGAGCGCCTGATCGAGGACAATGATCCGAAATCGTTGCTTGAGGCAGAACAACACCTTGGCGTGCTCCGCGAGCAACCGGATGACTCCCAGACCAGCGCCCGGGCGGTTGAGGCGCTGGCCCGGCTGATGACCCGCAAGAACCTGATGGAAGATGCCGCCTATTATTACCGTGTTCTGGGGCGGGATTATCCGAAGGTTGTCGTCAAGGACGGACGCACCGGGCTGGAGTATTACAACGATCTGGCCACAGACAAGCGTTTCCTCCCCTATCTCGACGAGCCGACTCGCTTCGGCATGGGCAAGATGAAGGCGGAAGAGCAACGCGGGAACTTCCCCTACCAGACCCGATTGTACACCTTTGAGGGTGACGGCGAGGATTTGCCGTTCTTCCAGCGCTTCCAGCTGAAGTTCAGCACCGACTATCACCAGTTGAAGGTCTTCGATACCACCACCAACAAGGAATACTGGAGCGAAGGGTTGGAGCAGACGCACTTCGCGACCCTGCTCAACAACTATCGCAATCCGCAGCAACAGCCGCGCTTCCCGTATCAGAACCTTGGCCACCTGGTGGTGCTGCAACTGGGTCACATGGTGTTCGCTCTCGATCCAGTCAACAAGCAGGTGCTGTGGAAGAAGAATCTCTCGGGGCAGTCTTCCATTCCGGGTTATCGGAGCCACTCCTACGACCCGCGCGATGGCAGCCTCCAGATCGTGTATCAGCATGGCTGGACGCAACGGCTGGGGCAGGCGGGCCCGTTGTCACCGACCGCCGTCGTGCTGCAAACCAGTGATGCCCTCGTGGGCGTCGATCCGGTCAGCGGGAAGACATTGTGGTCCCGCAGCGACATGCCGAAGTCGGCACACATCTTCAACGACAGCGAATACATCTACGTCGTCGAAGTGAACGATGGCGGCAACGCCGGCGGGACTCGTGCTCTCCGCATGCACGATGGCTACGAGATCAAGGTCAAGGATTTCTCGGCGCAGTACCAGAAGCGCATCCGTACCATGGGCCGTTCGATCCTCTACTCGGAAACCGATGAAAAGGGTGGCCTTACTCTGCGTCTCTACGATGTCCTCACGGGAAAGGATGCCTGGACGCAGGGTTTCCCGGCCAACACCATCGTGCTCAAGTCGGAGCGAACGGATCTGGCGGGGGTGATTGAACCGGATGGTTCGGTCACGGTTGTCGATGTCAACAAGCAGAAGCAGGTGCTCAAGGCCAAGATGGATCCCGAGCACCTGGCGAAGATGCAATCGGTCCACCTGTTGCAAGATCGCAAATATATCTATATCGCCTGCAATGGCCCAACCGATCGCGTGCTGATGCCCTGGGGCGGACTGATGTCCAACCTGATGCCGGGGACTGGCATGCAGTGCCTGCCGGTTAACGGAGAGGTCTACTGCTGGGAATCGAGCACCGGGAAGATGCGCTGGCATAACAGCGTACCCAACCAGATGCTGATCCTCGACCAGTTCAACGATCTGCCGATCTGCCTGTTCACCGCGCGTTATCAACGCTGGGCGCCGGGCGCCGTCAATCAGCGCATGGTGATGGCGGTCTGCACCAAGAGCATCGACAAACGCACAGGAAAACTGCTGTATGATAAGGAAGATCTGACCAGCAACATGCAGCAGTATCACGCTCTGAACGTCGATGCACGCGGTGGCAAGATCGAGTTGATCAGCTACATGATGAAGGTCACGCATTCGATGGCGAGCGATAGCTCCAGCACCCAGGGCACCGGCACGGGCCCGGGGAACAAGAGCAGCCAGTTGCCGCAACGCGGACCTGGTCCGCAGGTGGACGTGGCGGTCCCGGTCCCACAACCGGTTCCGCTTCCTCCGCCCATCATCAAGCGCCGGATTCAGATCGAGCGCTAAGCGCGGCGAAGGCGGCAAGTTAGGCACAGAACTCCCATGCAACTGCTGCTCGGCAAGGAAGCGATTCCTCTCCGGGCAGCAGTTGATCTCTTTGAGAAAGTCGCTACAAAACAAGGGATGCCGATTGGCGAGGATGGCTAACCCCGAAATTCCCCGAGGATCGTAGACCGATGGTCGAGCGTCGCATCGAACTCAACCGCCGCTATCAACGCAAAAAGAAGTTGGCGAAGCTGAAGAGCAAGCTGGCTGCCGCCAAGGATGGTCGTGAACGCGAACTTATTCTGAAGAAGATCCACGCCATCAGCCCGTTCTGGGAAGAACCGCAACAGGCGTGACCCGTGGCGACGGGCCTCGTAACAGCTGCCAGAAACACACCGGGCTGACCTTTCATGAGGTCAGCCCGGTGTCCTTGCACTCCCCTGGTGCCCACCACGCCTCTACTCCGGCAACGAGCGATACAGCCGCACCGTGGACGGTGGTAAGGCGGCCAGTGGTTCATCCTCATGTCCTGCGCTCATTGGTGCCCGGAAGAACCGATCAAAAACGATTCTGATCTCCACGGGAGCATCCTGGTCCGACAATTCCTTTGGATCGATCCGCAGGCGAATGGTGTAGGCGTTGCCCTTGAACTGAATCTTCGCCGGGATCGTGCGCGGAGCAGCCTCGCCCAGGCGAAACTGCGCGGCGATCCCGGGAAGGCTGGCAAATCGCTCGCTGGGAATGCCGCCTTGAAGCTCAACAACAGGGAATCGCTGCAAGGCTTTGCTTGTTCCCGTCAGAGTGATTCCTTCGGGCGTGACCCACCCCCAGGGACATTTTTTTACCTGCAGATAGGGCCGCACATAAAGGAGGTAGGTGTCGCCATGAACCACGTACTTCCCCTTCAGGGTGAAATGCTCCTGACAGTAGCGGCGTAACTGAGGATGGACCTGTTGCATCGAGTGATGGAACGGATAAACCGAAGACTTATCTTGCAGATAGTTCTCCTGCAGAATCGCAAAGTCTGCCTCGGCGAGGCTCGCAAGGGCTTCCTTCTCGCCAATCGCAAAGAGAGAACTGCCGAGCGTTGAAGACAGGTCCACGAGTTTCCGCTCGCGTTCGTAGAGATAAACCTGCATGGTCGTGGAGTAGAGCCAATCAGAAAGCGTATCGGAGGCAACCCGTACCTTCTCCACGGAGAGATTGCGTTGCTCGGTCCGAAGATCCTGGATCAGAGCCAGCATCTGCTCTGTGTCGTAGGGGTGCAGTGTCCCAGAACGATGAATGGACGCTGCGTGGAGTTGCCCATTCATCCCAACAAAGAGGCCAACCCCGGCGACTCCAGCCAACCACCGTTCGGTTGTGAGCGACACCCCCTTGCGGGCCTGCGCCCAGGCCACCAGCGGCAGGAGCAACAACCAGAAGAGTGGCTGAACGATAATGTTGCCCGTGATCGGCGATTTCGAGATCGAGACCGTCATGATGCCCAACGGCACCAGACCCGCCACGGCGAAGTAAAGCCAGATCGGAAGTCCAGGGGCCAGGGGACTGGCCTGCTCTTCCCTGGCCATCGGCTTCAACCAGCGCAACAGCAGCCCGAGAGCACAGATGAACCCACCGAGAACCAGGAACGAGATCCCGCTGTGATCGAAGAGAACGGAGAGCGGATAATACGACACATGTTGGATCAGCGAGTGCAACCCAAGCTCGGCAGCGCGAATGTTGTGATCGCCGCCCAGGATGTAGTTGACCACGTAATAGGAATACAACGCTCGGGCTCGCCAGAGGAGGACCGGGACGGCAAATACCAGGCAAATGACGCTGGCAGACACCAGGTTGCGAATCTGGTGTCCGAGCGCCGCGTGGAGTTCCCGGTCGCGCCGAGTGCGAAGCCATCGCCCTGTTAGCAGGACCAGGTAAGCACCAAGGATGGTCACAATGGAGACAAAGGTGATGTAACGAAACAGAACGATCACCAGGGCCATCACGCCCACCACGAGGGACCACCGGCGCGACTGAAAGAACCCCGACCGGACCAACGTACACATCCACACTCCATAGAGGCAGAAGGCGATAAAATCGATCCGAAAATCATCCATTCCGCCACAGGGGCCAAAGGGCGACAGCGCAGCCAGGAGCAAGCCCAGACCGAGGAACGCAACACTCCAGCGCCGGGTCGTCCAGTGGAGGACAGCCACCACCGCGAGTTGCAACAGAGCGTAGTAAACGAAATTGAGGCTGAGCGCAGACATCCGCGACGGGCCAAAGAGGAAGTGCATCAGCGCCCCCTGCACATGGAGCAGCAATCCGTTGGGCACGGGCTGACGGAGGCCGGTCTCCAGCCCTTTCCACAAGCCACGCTCTACCATGACCTCATAGGTCTGATACGAGTGCAGCAAGTAAGCGGATTGGTCGAACGAACGCGGCATCATCCAGGCGATTTCCCGCTCGACGAACTGCCGAAACAGCAAGAACTGGACGAGCAGAAGGCCCGTCAGCAGAAGCCAGGGCCAGCGTGCGGAGGGAAGCGGAGTCGCGTCGGCGAGAGGTTCCTCCTCCACCATCCCTGTGGGTCTGGGAAGCGCCAACCAGGACGTGCGCGCGGTGAGTGTCGGGGGCATCACAGGAGACCTCCGGGATCAAAATCTGGGGCACATGCTCACGCAAGGAGGATAGGCCCGCCGCTTTCACCTTCAGTCACCCTGGAGAGGTCTGGCAAGATGCGCGCCAAGAAGCGGGGTGCGCTTCCAGGCAACCTCCGGCACCATCGGCGAAGCTGGCTGATCCCTCGTCACGCAAGCACTCCTCGGGGCGGGCAAATCAAGGGGAGATGCGTTATACGTCAGGTCGTTGCTCAAGGTCCAGGCATCCTGGCAACGGAACGGTCGCAACACTCCGAAGAAAAATCTGCGGTTTTCGGTGAACCCTCTGCGTCGTGCGTGCGTCTCTCTATTGTGCGAACGAGTAATTTCCAAGCACCTCGTCGCCACTGGATTGATGAACAACCACCAAGCACGGGTTTCCCATGAATCAGCACCAAACGGTCCTGCGTCGCTGGCAAGCGTGCGGGACCACCAATCGAACCGCTGATCAACCGCGTTGGTGATACTCGGAACCATCCTGTCATGGGACAAAGGGCCAGGTATCACATGATGCCTGGCCCTTTGTCCTGGAGTCTCCAAACACACTACTTTTCCACAACAACGAGCTGAAGAAGAACTTCTTCCCCGGCTCGGAGTCCGTTCCACTCACTGGGGTGTGGTGTCAAAGGTAGCATGGCTGCCTGTTAAGCAGACGGTCGGGGTTCGAATCCCTGCTCCCCAGCTTGAAAAGCGTTTCTTCGTGCTCCTGGCCGAGCGGTCAGGCACCGGCTTGCCAGGTCGGACAGGTGGGTTCAACTCCCACGGAGCACTCTCGGGGATCGGCTAAGGGTAGGCCCGCGTCCTTTGAAGTCGCAGATGAAGGTTCGACTCCTTCTCCCCGAACTGATTGGCCGCAGTGGTTCAACGGAAGAATCCCTGGCTCTGAACCAGGAGACGTTGGTTCGACTCCAACCTGCGGAGCTGGTTTGCACGAGCCTTCGGCTCGCACGGTGCTTTGGTGTAGCGGCTCTGCACGCTGCTCTGTCGAAGCAGAGGGACGGGCTCGACCCCCGTAAGCACCGCTGAGGTTGGCTCTGGTGCGCCGTCCGCAAGGAGCGTACCAGCGAAGGTCTGCAGGTGTTCCGGCGGCATGCCTCCTTGGTAGGGAGGAGGACCGGGTTCAATTCCCGGGCGGACCTCTGTGATGGGCTGCGGGTCGCGGGCGATCACCCTGGTTTTGCACACCAGGGGGCGGGGTTCAACTCCCCGGCGGTCCACTGAACTCCTTTCGGGAGCGTGCTTCTGGGGAAGCAGACAGCCTCCAAAACTGTCGAGCAGGGTTCGATTCCTTGCGCTCTCGCCTGTGCCGGTGTGGCTCGAATAGCTGAGGCGCCGATCTCGTAAGTCGGAACATGCTGGTGCGAATCCAGTCGCCGGCTCTTCTTATCCTGGTGGTGTAACGGACAACATGGGACTTTCCGAAGGTCCAGATCCGAGTTCGATTCTCGGCCGGGATACTCGCTGTCCTCGGGGTGTGCTGGAGGGCACGCAACCGTGCGAAGGTTGAAGATCAGGTTCGATTCCTGACGAGGACACTCCCTTTTTTTCCTGCACAATAAAAAACCCAGGCGCCGTATGGCGTCTGGGTTTTTCGTTGTCCGCTTCGGTCGCTGTGGTCAGTTCGAGTGCGCCCCGGCTTCCCGTAGGCGCGTGCGGAGATAGCGCGCCCGGGCGGCGTTGCGCTCCTCGCCGTCGAGGCTGGTCCCCATCAGTTTCTGCAGGTGTGCCGGCTGCGTGTGGATGAACAGCTCATTCACCGTGGGGATGGTCAGATCCTCAATCAATTGCAGGTTGATGCCAAGGCGGACAAAGGAGAGCAGCTCCATCGTCTCTTCCGAGGTCATCATGGTCGCGGAGCAGAGGGTGCCGTGAGCGCGCGAGATCTTGTCCATCAACCCCTGGCGATTATCCCGCAGCCAGCTGGCCCGGGCCTGGCGTTCATAGGTGATGATCTGGGGAATCACGCCATGAATCTCGGTGAGGATGGTGGTCTCGCTCTTGCCGAGCGTCACCTGGTTGGAGATCTGGTAGAAATGCCCAGAGGCACGGCTCCCTTCACCGTACAGACCGCGGACCGCCAGATTGATCTTCTGCAAGGCGCGGAAGACCTTGTCGATCTGCTTGGTGTGTTCGAGCGCTGGCAAGTGGAGCATCACACTGGCGCGCATGCCCGTGCCAACATTGGTGGGGCAGGCGGTCAGGTAACCAAACTCATCGCTGAAGGCGTAGTTCAGGCGCTGTTCAAGGAGGTCATCGACCTTGTCGATCTGTTGCCAGCTTTCGTCGAGGGCAAAGCCAGAGCGCATGACCTGCAAGCGCAGATGATCCTCCTCGTTGACCATCACGCTGACCGTTTCCTGGGGGACGAGGGCAACGCCGCGCGGGCCATCGGCGGAGGCCAGTTCCCGACTGATCAACTGCCGTTCGACCAGGAATTGCCGGTCGAGGGTGGACAACGTCGGGAGGGTAAAATAGCCAAGCTTGGGAGGCAAATCGAGCTTGGCGATGCATTCGCGCAGGAGTGCCTCGATCTCCCCCTTCTGGTAATTGCTGGCGCGATTGGAGAACGGGTACGAAGCTAAATTGCGAGCCAGGCGGATGCGCGTGGAGATCACAATATCGGATTCGGGACCACTGCCACGCAGCCATTCACCACTGGTATGAGTCAGGCTATCCAGATTCATCCGTGGCTTCCTTCTGTCGGAGGAGATCTCGTAAACGGGCGGCCTCTTCATATGCTTCCGCTTCGACCGCTTGCCGCAAACGGCGGCGAAGTTCCAGGAGTTCGGCATGGGCGGCCTGGCGCTCGGCGTGGTGGCGCGGGCGCTTGCCCTTGTGGGCCTCGGCGCGGTGAATGCGCTGCAACAGCGGTTGCAGGCCAGCCCGGAACACGAGGTAGTCGTGCGGACACCCCAGCCGGCCGGCGGCACGGAACTCCATGTACTTTATCCCACAGGCGGGGCACGTCAACCGCGACAGCTCATCGCTCAGGGGGCTGACATGTTGCCCAATCAGCGTCTGCAGGATGGCAGGGAGATTGATCTCCTGCTGTTTAATCATCTGCTGGGCTTCGGCGCAACTCTGGCACAGGTGCAGTTCCTTCTTTTTGCTGTGCTCGATCGTGGTCAGATGAACCGTGGCTGGGTTGGAGCAGAACTGGCATTTCACGCCTCGTTCCTCCCTCTCCGCAAAGGGGCCTCTCCTGGTCAACTCGGGGCGTTGCGCCTTTGTGCCGCCCCGGCCGGCACCCTTCCGGTGCGTCCTCAGCCTTCTTCGAGTTTGCGAATCCGATCCCGAATCCGGGCGGCTTCCTCATACGCCTCGCGCGTCACCGCTTGCTGCAATTGTTTGCGCAGTTGCGCCAGCTCCGACTGCGTCTGCTTGGTCTGGGGCAGACGACGTGGGGTCTTGCCACAATGGCGCGTTTCACCGTGGATATTTTCGAGTAACTGCGCGAGTTCGTCGCGGAATTCCTGGTAATCGTGCGGACAACCCAGCCGTCCGGTGTTGCGGAAATCGATGAACTTCATGCCACACACGGGGCATTCTCGGTTCATCAGCCCGACACTGGCTTCCTCGACTTCCTCGGTGAGCGAGGCGGGTTTGCTGCTGGGCTTGGGCGTTGGCTCGTAGAGGTATTTCTGCGCACATTCCTCGCAGAGGTGGAGTTCCTCAACCTGCTCGTCACTGATGATTTCGGTGATGTGCAGTGTAGCGGCTTTCGGACATTTCTGGCACTTCATCGCCGCGACTCCCCCCAACCCAGACGCAAACTTCACTCTAGCGCCATTCTAACAGGGGGGGGGATGGTGTCAAGCAAAGCGTCCGCCGGGTGCGCTTCGCCGAGCAGCGCCAAGACCTCTTGTGCTACCAATCGCCTCACGTTACGATCCCTCCACCATGCAAGCTGCAACCGATCCTCCCACTCCGGCCCCGTCCCCGGTCCGCCCCGGGGACAGTCGCCTCTGGTACGTTCTGTTCCTGGCCATGCTGCTCTGGCAAGGCTGGCTCACCCTGACTCTGTTCGGCACGGACCGACCGTGGCGCGGCGTTCTGAATGAGCAACCCTTGCTCTCGGGCCGCCACCCCCTGCACCTGTACCATGGTCTGCTCGGTGCGCGTGCCTTCACCAGCCAGGGGAGCCTGTCCTGTTACGATCCGGCTTTCCAGGCGGGCTATCCCAAAACGCCCGTGTTTGACAGTGGCAGCCGACCCGCTGAACTTTTTTTCGTTCTCAGCGGGGGTCGCCGTCCTGCTCTCGTTTACAAACTGGGGCTGGCGCTCTGCTCCGCATTGATGCCCGCGGCCATCTGGCTCGCGGTCGTGAGTCTCAATCTGAGCCGCCGCACGACGGTTGTGACCACCTTCCTCGCCCTGCTGGTGTGGTGGGGCCGCCCCTGCCAGGCCCTGCTGGCCAGCGGGGATCTCGATCTTTTGCTCGCGGCCCTGGCGATGGTTGCTCAGTGCGGCTTGCTGATGCGTTTTCATCGCCAACCGGGGTTCTGGGTGTGGCTGGGGCTTCTGTGCACGGGCTTTCTCAGCTGGTTTGCACAACCACTCTTCTCGGTGCTCCTGTTACCTCTGTTTCTCCTCTACTACATCCGGGTTGGTTCGCGGCATGTGTTTTTGTGGCATCTCGCCTTGCTGGGCGGACTCCTGGTCGCCCTGGCCATGAACGTGTTCTGGCTGCGCGACTGGATTCAATACTGGTGGCTGCGTTTGCCGTTGCAGGCCAGCGAAACGCTGCTCCCGCATCGCACCCCGCGCACGGTTTGGCAATCGGAGCTGTGGGGAGAACCGCTCGACCGGGTGGTCCTCCTGGGACTCCTCGGGCTGGGGAGCATTGGCGGACTGCTCTTCAATCAACGCGGCGACCGGGCCACGGCCCGCCTCTTCGGACTGGGCGCGCTGGGATTGCTCCTGCTCGCGCTCGGCGGACTGGTGAGCGATCTTCTGGGACGGCTGAACGCCGGTTTGCTCCTGGTGCCCGCGTTGCTGCTCACCGTGCCCCTGGCAGGTCATGCTCTGGAGCAAGGGTGGGTACTGCTGGTACGGAGAACCGGAACCAGCTGGCGCGCCGCGCTGGTCGTCCTGGTCCCCTCGCTCACCCTTGGCTGGTTCCTGCGCGACGATTGGTCGGGCCTGTCGCAGCGGGCGCGAAGCGCCACTCCGCTCCTTCTTGGTTTCGATGACAATGAACGCGACCTGATCGAACATCTACGTGCCAGCACAACCGCCGAGGCCCGTATTCTCTGGGAAGATCGCGGTTCGCAGACCACCGAGAGCCGCTGGACCGTCCTCCTCCCCTGGCTGACCGAGCGCGCCTTTCTGGGAGGACTCGATCCCAGGGGGACGATCGAACACACCGCGGGGGGGCTGGTCGATCAGATGCTGGGCGGGCGCGGCATCGAGGAATGGACCGATACCGAACTGGAGGACTACTGCCAGCGCTACAACATCGGCTGGGTTGTGTGCTGGTCGCCGCGCACCATTCAGCGCTTTGCACGGTGGAAAAAAGCCGAACGGTGCGGTCCGCTCACCCCCACGCAGAACGTGCAGCTGTTCGCGCTGAAACGCCCCCTCTCGTTTGTTCTCAGGGGCAAAGCGGTCCTGCAGCAGGCCGATCCCGCGCACATCTGTCTGCGCGATGTCATTCCCGACAATGGCGTGGTGGTCCTGAGCATGCATTACCAGGAAGGGTTGGTCGCCTCCCCGAGTCGGGTGCATGTCGAGCGCGAACTGGATACCAAGGATCTGATTCCTCTTATTCGTTTGCGTGTGGACCGGCCGGTGGCGCGCGTTACCTTGACCTGGGACCGGTGACTGCCTCACACCGGTTCGCCGCGTTCCAGGGCGGCAATGCGATGCCGCAACTCCACCGGGATCTTTACCTTTTTGTGGTTGCGATAATCAAAGGTGACGATGGTGCCTTCGCCTTCGGTCGTGAGCGCTTTCTGTTCCTGACTGAAGATGCGGTGTTCCAGGACAAACCGATCGTCGTGCAGGCTCTGCAGGCGAGCCGTCACGGTGATGGTATCCGGGTAGGTCAACGCCTTGCGGAACCGAGCCTGAGTGCTGGCCAGGATCGGGCCAATGCCCGTTTCTTGTTCGTAGGCAAACCAGTCCAGACGGCGAATGTACTCCAGCCGCGCACTCTCGAAGTAGCGGAAATAGACCACGTTGTTGACGTGGCGGTAGGAGTCCATTTCGCCCCAGACCACCGGCAACTGAATCATCACCGGAAAGAACGGTTCGGTCTCTTTGTCAGCCACGGTGTGCCCCCTCTCCTGGCCAGCGATCCTGGTTACCCCTCGTTGCTTCGCGCCAGCTCTTTCAGATAATCCAGTGCCTCGTCGAGCGTGCCGACAATCGCCCCCGGCACCCGCCCCGCATCGTCCAGCTCGCGCAGGAGCAAGAGGTCCTCGAAATCCGGCGACGCTTCCAGCTCGCGTTTGAGTCGATGCCCCAGCTGCCCGGTTCGATAGAGGTGGGCATCCATGTGGTGGGCGATCAGAAAGTGCGTGCGCTCCGTGATCAGCCCTTCGAGCGCACTCAACCCGGCCTCGACGTGGTGGGCGCGATCCAGTCCCTTGCCCACATCGTGCAGCAGGGCGGCGAGCAGGAATTCCTCGTCATAGGGCCGTTGTTCGCGGGCCAGCTCGAAGACCTGCAAGGAGTGATAGAGCACATCGCCCTCGGGGTGATACGTCGGTGAACCGTGCACTTCTTCCAGAGGGAGCAGCAGCATGCGGAAGATCATGTACGGATCGAGGCGTTCGGCGCTGGCGCTGACCTGGGCTTCCAGGTCGAGATCGGGATATTCGCGAGCCATCAACTCTTCGAGTTCGCGGATGGAGGCACGCTCGATCGCCTTGCCGGTGATCGAACTCTTGAAGACATAGTGCGCCTTGTCCTCGGGATAAACCGTCAGCTCGAAGTTAAAGCGATCATACACATGGATGTGCGTGAAAACCCGAGCCTCGTTGTGCTTGACGATCTGTTTGCGTTCCACATCGAACTGGTAGCCTTCCTGTTCGAGCAGATCGGTCACCAACCCGACGCTGTCGGTGAAAAGGTGGATATCGATGTCGGACCCCTTGCGCACATGGCCCGTCATGACACTGCCAATCAGCCGTGGTCGAAAGGCGCGGAGAATGCGCATCAGCTGAAGTGCCTCGATGCGCATGTCACGCAGATGTTCGGTACGCCGTGCGCCCTCGTGCAGGCGCGCAAACAGCTGGATCTGATCGCGGATCTCGGCGTTGGAAGGAAGATCCTCGGGTTTGATGCGTTGCCGACAAAGGCGTTTGGCGGCCTTGCGCTTGGCGGTGTAATACTCGGATTCCACCCGATCGTACATCAGGCGGGCCGCCTCAAGTGCGATGGCCTGACGGAGCTTCGGATTGCTCATGCGTTGCTTGCGCCGTTATCAAGCCCATTGCAATCGGCGCGGGGCTTTCAGAAAGGGATCCCTGCGTGTTATTATAGCAAGGGATGCTACTTCGACTTCCTGGTTTCCGACGGCGTCGGAACAGAAGCTACCACCGGCACGGGACGATACCACAGATAGAGAAGCAAGCCCAGGCCGGCAACCAGGAGAAACACACTCCCGTAACTCTCGAATCCGACCGGGCGCACATCGTTGCGCAGCAACTCGTTGAGGTAGCGATGGATGGAGTAGAGGATCATCAGGGTTGCGGCAACCTGCCCATAACTGGTGCGCAACGGAAAGACCGCCCAGAGCACGAGCAGAATAAGGAACATGCTGATCGATTCATAGATCTGCGTGGGATGTAACCCGATGGTGCGCGGCTCGAAGGGGGCGAGCGTCACTTCCTGACCGGCCCGCTGAACCTTGAGCGACAACTCCGACTCCCCACGGGGCCAGTCCTGGGTGAGACGCACGGCAAGGGCATTTTCGGAATCGATCGTTTGCCCGTTCGCGAGCAGAATGACATCTCCCTCCTGCAAACCTTTTTGGGCCGCCGGCGACCCGGGCTGCACCCGACCGACGCGCTGGGTGACATTGCGCACCTGGAACCCAAAGCTGGGCAGCGTCAGGTCCGGGAGCGTTTCGTCCTTGTCGCCTCGACGGACCACCAGGCGAAGGGGGTCGTTGTGATTGAGGGCATTTCCGCTCAGCAGAACGGTCAGCTCGTTATCGCTGCGAATGGGCCGTAAGTCGGTGCGCAGGGTGTCCTTGCCGGTTTCCAGCAAGGCGGCCCGCAGAATCCGATCGCCCTTTTTCAAGCCGGCGCGAGCGGCCGCGGATTCGGGCTCGATCGTCAGCACAGGCACCCCCTCGCCGGGAGAGTCTTTCCCCGAGGGTTCGCCCACCGTGAAGCCAACCCCGGGAACGCGAAAGGTGAACGGTCCGAAGGGCTGTCCGGCGCGTTCGACATCCAGAGTCACCTCGGTACGCCCCTGGAGCCGGCCCCGATTGATGAGCATGGCCAGATCCATGGCGGTGGTAATGTGGTGATGATTGACCTGGGTCACAAGGTCGCCCGCCTCCAGCCCCGCGCGGCTCGCGGAGGATCCGGGGTCGAGCCGGGACAGGGTGGCCCAGCGCGTGTCCATGGCGAACCCGGCAGCGGTCTGATACCCTGCCTGAACCAGTTCAAAACGCGCCGTGGCGGCGAGGGGGAAATCGATGGCGGGACACGAGGGGCAGGCGACCTGACCGTAGCAACAGCCATTGAGTAAACAGCCGATGCGCCCCAGGCAAACCCCCACAGCCACGGTTGGGGCAAAGAGGTCTGCCAGTTGCAGGGTGGAGACACCTTGCTTTCGCCAGAGGAAATAGTAGCCCAAAAAGTAGCCCAGAACTCCGCCGACCACCGAGCCATAAAGAATGATGCCGCCATCCCAGATCCGTGGCAGCTGCATCACGAAATCCCCCAGGGCGGAGAGGAACTCGGCGGGCGGCCAGAGGCGTCCGTGGAAGATCTTTTCGTGGAAGATGAGATAGGTAATCCGCGCTCCGGCGAGTCCGCCCACAAAGATCCAGATGGTGATGTCCTGGACCAGATCGCGGGAGAGCCCTTCGCGTTCGGCACGACGGCAAGCGAGCCAGGTTCCGAGCAGGTAAGCCAGAAAGAGCATCAGCCCGAACCCGTAAATGGGCAGGCCATCAGGCGCCCAGCTCGAGGGGAGCGGAATCCGGAACAGAACCTGATGCATGTTGGACCCTCGCGAAGAGCCACACCGACCCGATGCTCGGCGACCGGGCCAACGTGGAAATCATAGTCGTCGGCGCGCGTTCGTGGAAGGGAGATCCCCGCGCGATGGACGGCTCCGGTCCCCGCCCGAAAGGCTGCAAACTTGTAGAAAACAGGGAATTTGAAGAAGGTTGGGCGGTAGCTTGACAGGATCGAACGACATTACTACGAAGAGAATACGTTGGACCGGAACCACCCCTCAGGTCGATGTTTGGGGAGAGGGTCAGAGCGACTCGCTTGCGAGGGGAATCGCCCGGGAAAAGTTCGGTTGACAGGATGAACCAGATAAGTAGAGTGCGATTCTTTCCACCCCGTAAACGGGGTAAGGAACCCAGGTCCCGACCTTTGAGGAATCTGGTGCGCACACCCAGTCAATCTCGAGGGGGCGAACATGAAGTACCCCCTCTTCACAAGTTTCTCTTGCTCGAGGATACACTGATGTTCGGTGGTAGACTGCTGGTTGCCTCTCTGGTGGAGACGGAAGAGAAATGGCCCTGGATGCTGCCCACATCCTCTCTGGTTCCTCTGGCTGCTCGTTCCCGTGATGACGACGAGGACGAAGAGTTTGAAGAAGAGGACGAGGAAGAAGATGACGACGAGGACGAGGAGGAAGACGAGGAGGATGATCTCGACGAGGATGAGGAGGACCTCGACGACTTCGACGATGAAGACCTCGACGACTTCGACGATGACCTCGATGACTTCGATGATGAGGACGACTTCGACGACGAGGATTTCGACGACGAGGAGGACGACTTCGACGACGAGGACGAGGACGAAGATGAGGACGAGGACGAGGAAGAAGACGAGGAGCTCGATGACATCGACTAATCGAGTCTGAGCACGTCCTCAGAGCATGACCACGACCACGAGCAAGGGATTGCTGCACTTCGGGGCGGATCTTTCGGAATCCTCAAGGGGAATCCGCAAAGTTCCGCCCCGCGATACTCCCAACGACCTCACCTCTCCATCCTGCGCTCCCTCCTGACCGACGACGAGGAACGCCCCAGGTTCGTTTGCACTTCCCGCGGGAACGGTTATAATCATGACTGGTTCAGATCCGGTAGGCGCGAAGCTGCTCGGACTCAACGCTGAACCACTAACGCAGGGGGAAGCAGATGGCACATCCAGGCAAACCCTACCATCAGGGCTCGGAATCCACCGCCTCCAGCAAGGCCTCGTCTCGTGGGACGGATCAGTCCCAGACCGACTTTGAAGTCGAGTTCTTTAGCGGGGTCCTGAAACTCGCACCTGACTACGTCGATGTCCTGCGGATCATGGGGAAACTTCTCACGCTCAAGGGCCGCTACCAGGAAGTGCTGCAAGTTGATCGCCACCTGGTGGAGTTGTGCCCCAAAGACCCTCTGGCTCATTACAACCTGGCATGTAGTTTCGCCCTGTTAAAACGCCCCGACCAGTGCCTGAAAACCCTGCGTCAGGCGGTTGAACTGGGTTATCGGGATTTCCGCTACATGCGCGAGGATCGCGATCTCGATCTGGTTCGTCACGATCCGCGCTTCCGCCAACTGGTGCGCGAGTACGAAGATCGCTGATCCCTCTTGCCTGTCCTTCGAGCACGACGCAGCGAGGGTGAGCCCCCCGCAGGTTCACCCTCCTGCTCGCCAGGAACCTCTCCCATGGACATCCTGTCGCGGGGGGATGGCCCCCTTTTTGTTGATCCCTCCGCCAATCACGCTCGTCAGTTTTTCTCGACCAAGGCCCGCGCTCTGGTCGACAAGGTCACCACCGTGGCCGAGGCCGTTCGCGACCTGGTCCACGATGGGGATTACCTGGCCATTGGCGGCTTTGGCTGCGACCGCATTCCCACCGCCGTGACCCACGAAATTGTTCGCCAGCGCAAGCAAAACCTGGGGTTCGCCGGACACACCGCCACGCACGACTTCCAGATTCTCTGCGCGGGCAACCTCCTGGGGCGCGGGCAAACGCTGGCGCGCGTGGACATCGCCTACGTCGTTGGTCTGGAGGCGCGCGGGCTTTCGCCTCATGCCCGCCGCGTGATGGAAAGCGGGGAAGTGGTCTGCACCGAGTGGAGCAACTACACCCTCGCCGTGCGCCTCAAGGCGGCCGCCATGGGACTCCCTTTTCTTCCGGCCCGTTCGCTCCTGGGCACCGACAGCTTTCGCCGCAGCGCCGCCCAGGTCATCGCCTGTCCCTTCACGGGCGAGCGCCTGGCTGCCATTCCGGCGCTCTACCCGGATGTGGCGGCCATCCACGTCCACGAAGCGGACCGCTACGGCAACTGTCGGCTCCGCGGGACCAGTGTCGCCGATCTCGACCTGGCCCGGGCGGCACGCAAGTTGATCATCACCTGTGAACGACTCATCCCGCACGAGGAGATTCGCCAGGATCCTACCCGCACCGTCATCCCATTCTTCTGTGTCGATGCCGTTTGCGAGGTGCCCTACGGCAGTTATCCCGGCAACATGCCTTACGAATACTTCTCCGATGAAGAGCATCTCCGGCGCTGGCTGGAAGCAGAGCGCGAGCCCGAGACGTATCAACGGTTTCTGGACGACTATCTCTTTGGGGTGAAGGATTTCGCGGAGTATCTGCATCGCTGTGGCGGACTTCCGCGCCTGCAGCAGCTGCGCCAGCAGGAGTTTCTGCTGCATCGAGGCCGTTGAGGACTCACACGCGTGATGAACTACAATGCAATGGAGTTGATGATCTGCTGTGCGGCCCGCTTGCTGGAGAATGGGCGAACCGTGGCCGTGGGAACCGGGGTGCCGTGTGCCGCCGCCATGCTCGCCCAACGCACGCACGCCCCGGACCTGGTGATCCTCTTCGAGGCCGGGGGAGTCGCGCCTCAACTCCCCACGATGCCCATCAGCGTCGGCGATTCACGAACGTTCCATCGCGCCGTGATGGCGACCAGCATGGCTGACATCATGGAGGCCTGCCAGCGCGGGATGATCGACTACACCTTCCTTGGCGGGGCGCAAATCGATGCGTATGGCAATCTCAACTCCACCCTCATTGGCAACGACTACCAAAAACCGAAGGTGCGCTTTCCCGGGAGCGGCGGAGCCAACGATCTCGCTTCCCTGTGCTGGCGCATCCTGGTGGTGACCAATCACGATCCCCGGCGCTTTGTCGAAAAGGTCGATTTCTTGACCACCCCTGGCTACCTGACCGGTCCGGGGGCGCGCGAGGCGGCTGGACTGCCTCCCGGCACCGGGCCCTATCGGGTGATTACCGATCTGGCGGTGCTCGGTTACCACGAACAAAGTTGTCGCATGGAGATTCTCAGCCTGCACCCGGGAGTGACCCGCGAGCAGGTGCTGAAGGCGACCGGCTTCGCGCTTGGAGTCCGCGAACCGCTGGAACTGACCTCGTCCCCGACCGCCACCGAACTCCGCATCCTCCGCGAGGAAGTCGATCCGCATCGGTACATTATTGGACGCTAACCGCTCGAGAGCGCCAGGCTACCCACTCTACCCGGTTGGACCAGTTCGCCGGGATTCGCTGCAACCTGCGATCTGAAACGGTCTTGTGAGACGATGCGCCATGCCGTTATACTTCCCACGCCTCGGGGGATCCGGAGCCTTCCCCGAGTGGGCCGGCCGTGCTCCCTTATCCTGAACTGGTAACCTCCTCGCACTCCAAGGAAGGAACGCGATGGCGCACCAGACCCGTCCGTTTATCGGCATCAATGCCGATTTTATCCCGGCAAGCAAGAAATCTGCTGAACCTCATCTGCGCTTGCATGCCGGGTACATCGATGCCATCCTCGCTGCCGGAGGGCTTCCTCTGGTGGTGCCTCCCATCGCCAAGGAGATCGATCTCGACGCCTTCCTGGATCGCGTCGATGGATTCGTTTTCTCGGGGGGACTCGACATCGATCCGCGTCGTGTGGGGCAGCAGACCCATCCCGCAGTGCATCCGATGGCGCAACGGCGCGACGACAGTGATCGCGCGCTGATGCGCAAGGTACTCGACCGGCAACTGCCGGTGCTGGGGATTGGCGTGGGGATGCAACAGCTGAATCTCGCCTTTGGCGGAGCGCTTTATCTGCATTTGCCCGAGGATCAACCGCGTGCGATGCCGCACAAGGATCCCACGGGAGGCCCGCACCGCCATCTCGTTCTGATCGAGCCGAACACCCGGCTGGATGACATTTATGGCGGCGTCGAATTGCGCGTCAACAGCGATCATCACCAGGCCGTGCGCCAGGTGGGCGCCGGGATGCGGGTCTGTGCCCTGTCGCCGGATGGGGTGATCGAGGCCATCGAGGTCACCGATCCGAACTGGTTCTGCGTTGGCGTGCAATGGCATCCCGAATCCGAAACGGCCTCGGCGCTCGATGGACAGCTCTTTGAATGCTTTGTCCAGGCGTGCGCCCGCCAGACCCAGGCGCCCTTGCCAGTCGCGGCGTGAACGACCACGAAGGAAGGAGAGCGCTGCGCGAGCGTGCTCCGTTTGCCCTCTCCTTCCTTGGTTCGCGTGGAGGGCTCTTTTATGCCAACACGCTGGGTAATCGGTCTCGCCTCGGGATCCAGCGCCAGCGGGGTGGATGCCGCCTTGCTGGAACTGCACGGCACAGGGGTGGAGATACGTCCCCGTCTGGTGCAAGCGTACCATCAGCCGCATCCCAAAGAGCTGCGCGAGTTGATTCTTCAGGTCTCCGGTCCGCATGGGTGTGAGCCCAGGCAATTTGGGATACTGCATCGGCTGCTGGGCGAAACCTACGCCGCGGCCACCCGCCAGGTGGCGGACCGTGCCAGCTTCAGTCTGCAGCGCGTCCAGGTGATTGGGTGCCCCGGACAGACCATCTGGCACGAACCCGAAGGCCGGTTCCCCTCGACGCTCAGCCTGGGCATGTCCGCCGTGATCGCCGAACGCTGTGGGATTACTGTGGTCAGCGATTTCCGCTCGCGGGACATGGCAGCCGGCGGACAGGGGGTCCCGCTGACGGCGTTGGCAGACCACCTCCTCTTTCGCCATGCGCAGGAAAATCGGCTGTTGATTCACCTCGGGGGGCTGGCGCGCGTGGTTTCCCTCCCCGCCGGCGCCCGACTGACTGAAGTGCGCGGGTTCGAGGCAGCCCCGTGCACCCTTCTGCTCGACGCCCTGATGCGCCAGGTCTCCGGGGGGCGTGAAGGGTTTGATCCGGGGGGCAAGTATGCCGTGCAGGGGCACTGTCTGGAAACCCTGTTGCAACGCTGGCTGAGCCATCCGCAATTGCAACGACGCCCGCCCCGAAGTCTGCCACGTCACCTCTTTGGGGCCGCCTTCGCCGCTCACGCCATTCAGGAAATGCGCGAGGCCCAGGGCGGACTCTACGATGTGCTGTGCACCGCCACCCATTTTGTCGCCCAGGCGATCGCCAACGCCGTTCGGCGCCATGTGCTCTCCCAATTGTCGGTGGATCGAATCTTGCTGAGCGGAGGAGGCACGCGCAACGGTCTGCTGTGGAGCTTGCTGGAGCGCCACTTCCAGGACATTCCCTTTCAACGGACCGATGCCGTGGGCATTCCCAGCGAGGCGCGCAAGGCGATGCAATTCGGATTGCTGGCGGCTCTGACGGTCGATGGGGTCCCCGCCAGTCTCCCCGCGGCGACCGGGGCGGTCGCGTCCCGCCAGCTGGGCAGTCTCACTCCGGGAAACTCCGCCAACTGGAGTCGCTGCCTGGCCTGGATGGCCGCCCAGATGCCCCCTCCCCCACGCCCCGACGAAATCAACTGACCACACTCTGTCTCTCTTTCTCCCTCCTCTCCCCGCCGCTTCTTGCTATGATGACACGATCGGGATTTTCCTGACTGCCCCGGTCCTTGACAGACCCCTGGCAGACGCGTTAACTCTATCCATGAGCGGCTCGCGGGAGCATGAATGCGGTTGGGCTTCAGGGCGTCAGCAAGAGTTACACGGAGGGCCAAAACGCGGTCGCTGATCTCAACCTGACAGTGGCGGCCGGGGAACTCCTGGTGCTCGTTGGGCCTTCTGGGAGTGGGAAAACCACCACCCTGCGCCTGGTGGCGGGGCTGGAGCGCCTCACCCGGGGACGAATCTTTCTCGGGCCCCAGGATGTCACCGAGTGGCCCCCGTGGCAACGCGACGTGGCGATGATCTTTCAGCGACCTGCCCTCTATCCGCACCTGCGCGTGCGCGCGAATCTCACCGTGGGGCGAGATCTGCGTCAAGGCAGGAGGTGGTGGCACCGTCCCCCGCACAGAACCGACCCCGCCGTCCGCGACCTGGCCCGGCAACTGGGGATCGACAGCCTCCTGGAGCGTTGGCCGGCGGAGCTTTCTGGCGGAGAACAACAACGGGTCGCTCTGGGCCGCGCCCTGTTGCGGCAACCGGCGGTTATTCTGCTCGATGAGCCCTTCAGTGCCCTCGAACCAGACCTCCGGATCGAACTCCGTCGGGATCTGCACTTGCTACAGCGGCGTCAAGGAGCGACAATATTATATGTTACTCATGACGCAGCTGAAGCCCTTGCCCTGGGCGACCGGATCGCCTTCCTGCACCGGGGACGTGTGCTGCAGGTGGGCACGCCGGATGAAATGCAGCAAGAACCCCGCTGGCGTCAGGTGGCGTCGTTCTTCAGTCCATGGCCGCTCCGCTTTCTCTCCGGGGAATGTGGGGAACGAGGATTGCAAACGACAACGGGCCTCCTGCCGCTGCGCCCGAGTGAGACCGCCCGCTGGCCCCCTGGCAGAACCCTCGAACTGGCGTTCCCGCCCTCCGCGGTGCAACTGGTTAGCACGGACGTGGGTGGGTTAGAAGGATCCGTTCAGTTCGTCGAAGCTTGCCCCGGCATGCGCTGGCTGGTGACGTTTCAGTCAGGGGTTGGGGTGCTCACTGCGCTGACCGACCAGGCGCCCCCACACCCTGGGGAAACGGTGCGAGCTGTGATCCACTGGGATCAGGTTCGCTGGTTCGATGCAACCACTGGGCAGACCCTCAGCACCTGCTAGGCTCTGCCATCGTCTCCCCCTGTGTGGCAACCGGGAGAGACGCGCGAGTGGGATACCCTCCCACTTTTTTTGTTTCTTGGCCCGTACATCCTGGTTCTGGCGTGGCCAAGAATCAGGATGGTCTGGACCAGGCGTCAGGCAACACAGGAGACGACTACCCATGACCGGGCCAGAACTGCTGAGGCACGTCGAGATGATGCAGCGTGAGCGCAACATCTCTCGTGAAACCGTCTTCAGCGGCATTGAGGCAGCCTTGCAGCTGGCCGCCCAGAAGTATTTTGGCGCAGACAAAAGTACCGCCGCCGAGGAGATCTCCATCTCCATCGATCGCAGTACCGGCAACATCACCGCGCTGCACGGGGGCAAGCCCATCGACCCTTCCCTGCTGGGACGCATCGCGGCTCAATCCGCCAAACAGCTGCTCATTCAGAAATTCCGCGAAGCGGAGTGTCAGGCGGTCTTCGACGAATACGCCGCCAAGAAGGGCGATCTCGTCAAGGGGACGATCCAGCGTTTCGAGCACGGGACCGCCACTGTTTCCCTGGGGAAATCCGAGGCGATCCTCCCCCGCAGCGAACAGATCACGGGCGAAACGTACCACGTGGGCGAACAGGTGAAGGCCGTCATCACCGATGTGAAGAAAAACGGCCACCGGGTGCGGATTGTGCTTTCCCGAACCCACCCCGACTTTGTGCGTCAGCTGTTCATTCGCGAAATCCCTGAGATCGCCGATCGCACCATCGAAATCAAGGCGGTGGCGCGCGAGGCGGGCTATCGTACCAAGGTCGCCGTCTCCAGCATCGACATGAAGGTCGATTGCGTCGGCGCCTGTGTCGGCGTTCGCGGGAGCCGGATCAAGAATGTGATCGACGAACTGGGCGGCGAACGCATCGACATCGTCCGCTGGAACGACGCCTTGCAGGTGCTTATCCCCAACGCCCTGCAACCAGCGCAGATTGAGGAAGTTTTCCTCTATCCACGGCTGGGCCGGGCGATCGTGCTGGTTCAGGAGGATCAACTCTCGCTGGCTATCGGTCGCCGGGGGCAAAACGTGCGCCTCGCCAGCAAGCTCGTCGGTTGGGACATCGAGATCATGACTCACGATGAGCTCAACCAGGGGATCGAGCGCGCCGAGGGGTGGTTCAGCCAGTTGCCCCACATCACCGCAGAAGTGCTGGAAGCATTCATCGAGGAAGGGTTCCTGTCGTACGTCGATCTCACGTTCTTCGATTCTCCCGAGTTGGCGGAGATCACGGGACTGACCGAGGAGCAGGCCCAGGATATCATCGATTACGCCGAGGAAGCGGCCGAGGCAATGGGCGACGAGGCGAGTCGCGGCCGGGAACAGGAAGGACGGGGAGCAGCCCGAAGCTCTGCGGCGGCGAGCAAGGCTTCGGCTCTTTTCAAGGACAATGTGCCGACCACCAGTGGGGTCGAGGCCAAGCCCACGTTTGAAAGCCTGTGGCGCGACGAGCCGGCGACGCCACCCGAAATGGTCGTCCCAGAGACGCCCCCAGAAGCGACGCCGACCCAGGAAGACACTACCCCTATCGAGAATTTGGAAGGAGTAATGGCCGAAGAACCTCCCCACGAAGAGGAGAACCTTCCCGAAGACGAAACTCTGTCCGGTCAGGAAGGTCATGGCCAGGCCACGGTCACCGAGACCAGCGCGCCCGGTGCGCCGAGTGAACCTTTGCACGCAGACAAGCGTCCCGAAGAGGAGGAATCCACGACCGAGAATCCGTGAGCCCCGGCTACAAAGGCCGACAAGGAGGAGGCTGCTGCACCGAAGAGCCCCCAAACCATTCGGGCTTTCCAGGATTCTCTTTTCAAGAATTGAGATGTAGTTAAAATACAAGGTGTCGCTGTTTGAGCGACCGGGCGGTGTCTGAGTTCAACTTCATCAGTGAGGGGAGTTCCGCTTGGCACAAGACAAGGTACGAGTGTATGCCCTGGCGCGCGAGCTGGACATGGAGAGCAAAGATTTGCTCGAACTATGTCAACAGGCGAATATTGACGTCAAGAATCAGCTGAGCAGCCTGGACCCGGAACAGCGCGACGCTGTGGTGGAACTGGTGCGCCGACGCAATACCAAGCCTGCCGCTCCCTCCGCGCCACCGCCGACCTCGCGCCCCTCTCTCGCGCCGCCGCCGGGTCGAGTGCAAACGCTGCCGGTCGCGCGCCGTCCTGGAACCCGGGAAGGCGCCCCCGAAGAGCCGGTTGCGCCCCCCACGCCGGCACCGCCCACACCCAGGGTCGAGACCCCCACACCTCGACCAGTGCCCCCGTCGCCCCCCGAAAAGGTGCCGACGCTCCCGACGCCGCCGACTCGCACGGCGCCGGCTGCGGCCACGCCAGCGCCGCCGACGCCCGCTGTCCCTCCCGTTGTTAAACCCACTACCCCCCCGGAGCAGCCAAGAACACCTGTGGTTTCCGTTGCCTCACAACCCGTGGCGCCCAAGGCGCCAGACGCGCTGACCATTCCCAAGGCCCCCGAGACCCCCGCCGCGGCCTCGACGCCTCCCGCTGTGCCTGCTCCGGAACCCCCGGTGCGGAAGTCCGAAACCGCCGCACCCCCGCGTGGGGAGCCAACGTCCACGCGTCCCCCGACACCGCCCCCGACCACCCCGCGCCCCACCCCAACGCCGTCGCCCACGTCACGCCCCGGGACCCCGCTCTCTGGCTCTGGGCGCCCCTCCACAGGCGGGGGAGTCCCCACCCTGGGCGGCGGTGGGGGGAATCGTCCCCTGCCGAACCTTGGGGCCCGGCGCACCGAAGGCGGTGAGGGCAGCGGATCACGCCCCCAACAGCAGCGTTCGGGTCGTCCTCTCCCCGGTCATCGCCCCGGGTTGATGAAGGCCCAACCGACCCCGACGCTCAGCAAACCGAAACCGACCGAAGGAGAGAAAAAGCCCGCGCAAACGCCGGGTTCGCACGCGCGCAAAATCAGCGACATTCCTCCTGAACTCATGGGAGGGGATCGTCCCATCACCATCGAGGATCTCCTTCGTCCACCAACACGGCCCGGTGCCACCCCCACCCCGGCGGCTCCGGTTACCGAAGAGGAGGAGGAGGATCAGGAAAACAAGGCCAAACGCCCGGGCGAAGTTGCTGGTCGCAAACAACGCCACCAGGAACGCAGTCTGCGCGCCAAGGATCGTCAGCAAGCGCGCGGTGAACTCAAACAGGTCAAGCTCGGCGTGGCGATTGACGAACTCGAACGTCCGAGTCGTTCGCCGGGGCGGATTCGGTCCCACAAACAGCAACGGCAGCCAGCCGGTCCCAAGCCGCGCAAGGGCAAGGTGCCCATTGAATTGCCCATCACGGTCCGTTCCCTTTCCGAGGCGATCGGCGTGCGCTCCGGAGATCTCCTTTTCAAGTTGATGGGGCACGGGGCACCCCCCAACATCAACATCAACTCGGTCCTCGATCCCGACCTCGCCGAAACGATGGCGATCGAGTACAGCTGCGAACTGGATGTCAAACGTCCGGTGGATGTGGAACAGCAGGCGGTCGCTGAAACGGAGAAGCCGGATCGTCCTGAGGATCTGGTGCCGCGTGCGCCCATCGTCACCATCATGGGCCACGTCGACCACGGCAAGACCTCCTTGCTCGACAAGATCCGCCAGAGCAACGTGGTGGCCACGGAAGCAGGCGGGATCACCCAGGTGCTGCGTGCCTGGCGTGTCGACCATGGCGGAAGGCCGATCACGTTCCTCGATACTCCGGGCCACGAGGCATTTACCAAGATGCGCGCCCGCGGGGCCAACGTGACCGATATCGCCGTGATCGTGGTGGCCGCCGATGATGGTGTCATGCCGCAGACCGAGGAAGCGATCAGCCACGCCAAGGCGGCTGGCGTTTCCATCGTGGTGGCAATCAACAAGATCGACCTCCCCAATGCCAACCTGCGTCGCACCGAGCAGCAGCTCTATGGCCTGGGGTTGATCCCCGACAACATGGGCGGCGACATCCCCTTTGTGCATACCAGTGCCGCCACGGGCAAGGGGATCGACGATCTGCTCGACAATATCTCGGTGGTGGCCGAATTGAAGGAGTTGAAGGCCAACCCCCAGAAGCCTGCCAACGGCACCTGCCTGGAAGCCTCGGTCAGCGAGGGCGAGGGCGTCTTCGCCACGGTACTGGTGCAGAACGGCACGCTCCATCGTGGCGATGTGGTTCTGTGTGGCGCCAGCTACGGGCGGGTGCGGGCCATCTACGACGACATGGGCCGGCCGATTCAGGAAGCGGGTCCGAGTGTCCCGGCTCGGTTCACAGGTCTGGACGAGGTCCCCAACGCCGACGATCCCTTCATGGTCGTCCCCGATCTGGCGGTGGCGCGCGAAATTGCCGAGAAACGTCGCCTCAAGCAACTGGAAGCGCAGGTCAAGCACCGCGAGCCGGTTCGTCTGGAAACCCTCAGCGAGGCCAAGATTGTTGAGCTGAAGGTAATCCTCAAGGCCGATGTGCGCGGCTCGCTGGAGGCGATCAGCAAGGAACTCGGCAAACTCCAGCACGACGAGGTGCGGGTCCGCATCCTGCACACCGGCATCGGGGGCATTACCGAAAGCGACGTGACGCTGGCGCTGACCTCTCCCGGCGACACCATCATTGTCGGCTTCAATGTGGTTCCCGATGATCGGGCACGTGCCCTGGCCGAGGACCGCGGGGTACAGATTCGCCAGTACAACATCATCTACAACCTGACCGACGACATCCGGGCGGCCCTGGAAGGGAAGCTCAAACCGCGGGAAGATGTGGTTCACCTGGGGCGTGCGGTCGTTCGCGAAACGTTCAAGATCAGCCGCGTGGGCACCATCGCCGGCTGCTATGTAACCCAGGGCACCATCGAGCGCTCGGCGAAGGTTCGCGTGATCCGCGCCGGCATTGTGGTGTATCCGCCCGCCGATCGCACGGTCGGCCTCGACTCGCTCAAACGCTTCAAGGAAGACGTCCGCGAAGTGCAGCAGGGGTACGAGTGCGGCATCAAGATCGCCGGATACGACGATATCAAGGTGGATGACGTGATCGAGGCGTATCGCATCGAGCAGGTGCAGCGCACGCTGGATTAAGCGCGTGGGGTTCGGAGTGTCGTCAGGGCGAGCGCGGGGAGTTCCCTCGGTTCGCCCTGTCTGCTACCCCGGAGATCCGCCAGGGGATACCGATGGTGGTCGGAGCGTTGCAGGTGCGTCTGCTTTTGCGTGAGGCACGCAGCCTGAAAGATAAACGTCAGGTGGTGCGCAGCATCAAGGATCGCCTCCGCAACCAGTTTAATATCTCCATCGCCGAGGTTGATGCGCAGGATCAATGGCAGCAGGTCGTGCTCGGGGTGGCCGTGGTAAGCTCCGAGGCTGAACACGCCCAGACCCAGCTGGAACAGATTGTCAATGCCCTGCGCAGTCACCCCGTCGCCGAGTTTGTCAGCCACGAACTGGAAGTGCAATCCCCCTTGTTTTGACCGGATCGAACGCCACGACGAACGGGAGAGGCCATGAAAACACACCGACTGGCGCGCGTGGGCGAGGCGGTTCGTGAGGTCGCAAGTGAAACGATCCTTTTCGAACTGCAGGATCCCCGTGTCAAGGGCGTAACAGTCACTCGGACCGAGGTGTCCGGCGATTTGCAGCACGCCAAGGTTTATGTCTCCATCATGGGGACTCAACGCGAGCAGGATCTGTGCATGTACGGGCTGCGCCACGCGGCGGGCTTCATCCAGGCCAAGCTGGCGCGCCGCTTGCAAACTCGCTTTACCCCCGTGATCCACTTTGTGCTCGATCAAGGAGTCAAGCGCAGCATTGAAATGACCCGCCTGATCAACGAAGCGCTGGGACCGTCGGCTGCCGGGGAGGCTCCCGCCGACGAGGAAGCTTCCCTCCCCGCAGAGGATTCTGCTGACGGAACGGCAGGAGAGGATTCTGTGGAGTCGTGACCGGGGCGACCACGCGTCGCGGGGAACTCGCCGCAAGAGCCAGTCCGCGACTGTTCGCCTCTTCTCTTTCCAACCCTTGAGGGGTGATCGACACGTTTATGGCCACCACCACTAACAAGCAGCGGATTCTGAACCAGTTCTTCTCCCTGCTCAAAAAACAGTACGATCCACCCGAACAGGACCCCCGGCCGGTACTGGAGCAATTCATCTTTGGCCTGTGCCACGAAAATGCGACCCCCGAACAGGCCGATCAGGCGTACAAGAATCTCCGCGCCTCGTTCTTCGACTGGAACGAGGTGCGCGTGAGTTCCCCGCGTGAACTCGAAGAGGCGATGAGCAATCTCCCCGATGCCGGCGTTCGAGCGGAACGGTTGATTGCCTTCCTCCAGGAGGTCTTCGAGACCACCTATTCATTCGATCTGGAATCGTTGCACAAGAAGAAGGGCGTCAAGGAAGCGGCCCAGAAACTTGCTCGCTTTCAGGCGGCCAACGACTATGTCATTTCCTGGGTGATGCAGCAATCCCTCGGCGGCCACGCCATTCCCCTGGACAGCAATACCCTTCGTACGGTGCGTCGGCTGGGGCTCGTCGATCACGAGCAGGAAGATCTGGACACCGTGCGCACCAGTCTGGAACACCTGGTGCCCAAGGCCAAGGGTTCGCACTTCACGGAGATGGTGAGTTTGCTCGCCAATGATTATTGCTGGGAGAACGAGCCCAATTGTGCGGGCTGTCCGCTGTCAAGCGACTGCCCCAGTGGGCAAGACAGCCTGGCGGCGGAACCCGCGGGTCGCTCCGGGCGTGCGAAACCGCGTTGAGCTCCCGGCCGTCTTCTCACCGCGTCCTCGCCTGGACGGCGCGGTGAGAAGGCCGTGAACCCTCTGTCCCTCGCACCGTGAGTTTGCCGCGCTTGCCTGAATTGCCCTTTCTCGCCAGGCCGCAAGCTCATCGGGTTGGGTTGTCTTCCCGTTCGTTTTTCAGGTACAATCACTGCCCACGGAACTGGTGTGGTGTTTCCCTCCAGAGACATCACCCGGACAGGAGGCGGTGGAACCGCCCTTGGATCCTCGGAGCGGGAGGTGATCGTACCCATGCCCCTTTCAATGCGCTTGGGTCTAGCTATCCTGGTGCTGCTCGCGACGTGTGTTTCCCCCGTTGGGGCGCAAACCCGTCCTCTCGCCGAAGACGCGCGCAGCGAAATCCTGAAAAAGCCAACACCACGCGAACTGGATCACCTTGAAGCCGTCAAACTCTACGGCCTCGCCCTCCGGCTGGAGCAACAAAATCGGCTCCCCGAAGCCCTCAAAACGTTTGAACAAGCCATTCAACTCGATCCGGACGCCGTTCCCCCTCGGCGTGCTCTCATCCCTCTCTATCTCGCTCTGGATCGCCCCGATGATTCTCTCAAAGCCTGCGAGGCAGTGCTCAAGCTCGATCCAGCGGATCACGACACCTGGTATCTCTACGCCCGCCAGCTGCGCTCGCTGGATCGCCTGAAGGAAGCGCGCGCGGCGATGGAGAAGGCGGCTCAATGCCCCGGTCTGAAAGAGCGCCCCGATATCAAGGTGCTGATCGTTTATGACCTGGGGGTGCTCTACGAACAGGCGAAGGAACTCGACCAGGCCGAGAAGGCGTTTCGCGAGGCCGCCGAGTTGCTCGATCATCCGCTGGTGTTGCAGGAACAGGGGCCGTACTCGGGCGAGGAGATCACCCAGCAGGCGGCTGAAACCTACGAACGGTTGGGCCGGATCTGTCTCCAGGCCGGCCACACCGACCGAGCCGTCGCTGCGTTCCAGAAGGCCCAGGCCAAGGATCCGGCTCGTTCCTCGCGGCTGGCGTTGAATCTCGCCGAGGTCTACGCCGCCCAGAAGAAGCCCACCGAGGCGCTCAAGCATCTCGATATCTACCTCGCCAGGCAACCGCCGGGTATCGAGGGCTACGAGCTGAAGATCAAGCTTCTCACCGAGCTGAACCGGAGCAAGGAGATCGTGGCCACGCTCGAGAATTACTCGCGCAACGATCCCCACCATGTTTCGCTTCAGCTCCTGCTGGCGCGCGAGTATCGCAAGGCAGGGGCGACCGCGCCGGCGCTGAGGTTGTACAACAAACTCATCCAGACCGATCCCGGGGTGGAAGTGTTTCGCGATCTGTTTGCGTTCTATCGCGAGCAGCCCAACGGAGTCGGCGAGATTCTCAACCGCCTGGACCGGGCGATCACCGAGGCCGCGGCGGAGGACGACGAGAAACGAGTCCCCGGGCCCACGGGCACCTCGGCAGCCGTACATGCCCGCGCCATGCTGGCGATTGTTCGCGATGATCGGGGCCTGGTGAAAGCGTTGCTTCCCGTCGCACGACGGCGCGTACAGGGCGGACAGGACCTCGGGGCGCAAACGCGCCTGTTGCTGGCCACGTTGGCCGTGCGCGGTGGACAGATTGAAGACGCCGAATTGCTCTATCGCACCTGCCTCGATGACAAGGGGCGTGTGCTCAAGATTCCTGGGGTGCGCAACGTGGAGCAGGAGGTCTACGGCGGACTGCTGCGGGTGCTGAGCCTCGCCCACAAACCCCGGGCGATTGTGGAATTGTGCCATCGCGGGCTGGAGCATGCCGAGGCGACCAATCGGGTCATGTTCTATCTCGACCTGGCCCGCGCCGAGATGGCGCTGGATCATGGCAAGGAAGCGTTGAAGGCGATCGATGCCGCCGTCGATCATGCCTCCGAACATGATCGCCTGCTGTGCCGCTGTGCCCGGGTCGATATGCTGGCGCGCCTGGATCGGGTGGACGACGCGGTTGCCGAGTGCCAGGCAATGCTCAAGGAATATCGCAAGCCCGGCGAAATCCGAGGGATTCGCTACACGCTGTCCGGCGTGTATTCCACTGCCAAGCAGCACGCCAGGGCGGAGGAACAGCTCAGGGCGATCCTCAAGGACGATCCGAACGATGCGACCGCCAATAACGATCTGGGTTATCTCTGGGCGGATCAAAATCGCAATCTCGAGGAGGCGGAAAAGTTGATTCGTAAGGCGCTGGATCTCGATCAACGGCAGCGCCAGAGCGGGACGGGGGTGACGCTCGATAGCGACCAGGACAACGCCGCCTACATTGACAGCCTGGGGTGGGTCCTGTTTCGCCGAGGCAAACTGGCCGAAGCACGCAAGCAGATGGAACGCGCGGTGAAACTCCCCGGCGGAACCGATGATCCGGTGGTCTGGGATCATCTGGGCGACGTCTGCTTCCAGCAGAAAGATAGTCAGCGCGCCGTCGAGGCCTGGAAGAAAGCGCTGGAGTGCTACGAGGCCGGCCAGCGCCAGAAGTCCGACGGCCGCTACAAGGACATCCAGCACAAGCTGAAGGTTCTGGTAACCACGGGTTCACAACAAAGGTAAGACGACGAGGGTAGCGCCACGGCAAGCGCGGTGGCGCCGCCCACGTCGGCAGCAGCGCGAGAAGGAGCAGTCATGTCAGGGCATTCTCACTGGGCCACGATCAAGCACAAGAAGGGAGCGATCGACGCCAAGCGGGGCAAGCTGTGGAGCAAGCTGAGCCGCGCCATCATCATTGCGGCACGACACGGCGGCGGCGATCCCACCAGCAACCTCAAGCTCCGCTATGCCATCGACAAGGCGCGCTCGGTGAGCATGCCCAAGGATAACATCGAGCGGGCCATCAAGCGCGGCACCGGAGAACTCGAAGGGATGGTCTTCGAGGAGATCACCTACGAGGGTTACGGCCCCGGCGGAGTGGCCATTCTGGTCGATGTCGCCACCGATAATCGCAATCGAACCGCCGGCGAGATTCGCAAGATCTTCGAGAAAGGTGGCGGCAAGATGGGCTCCGCTGGCTGCGTTGGCTACCTCTTTGAACGCAAGGGGGTGATCGGCGTCAAGGCGGAGGGCGTCGACGAGGATACGCTGATGGCAATCGCGCTCGAAGCCGGCGCCGACGACCTGAAACGCTCCGGGCCGATATATGAGATCACCTGCGATCCCTCCGTCTTCAATGCGGTGCAGGAAGCGCTGACGAAGAACAACCTCGCCGTGGAAAACTCCGAGATCAGCCAGCTGGCCAAGACGCCGGTCGACGCTGACGATCTGGAAACGGCAAAAAAGATCCTCAAACTCGTCGAAACCCTCGACGACCATGACGATGCCCAGAACGTCTACTCCAACCTGAACCTGAGCGAAGAACTCATGACCGCCATGGAGAAGGAATAACCCGCCGCGCTGCCCGCAAGGCTTCGGTTCGCTCCCCCCTTTCGGGCAGCTTCCCCTCTGGTCGAGACCCCGCATGCTGGCAACGCCCGTGGCCCTGGTGACAGGCGGCAGTCGTGGCATTGGACGCGGCATCTGCACCCATCTGGCGCGGCGCGGCTACGCCCTGGCCATCAACTACGCCGGCAACGAATCCGCCGCCCGCGAAACCCAGCGCCTCCTGGGCGCTCAGGTCGAGTCCCTTCTGTGCCAGGGCGACGTCGGCGAATCCGCCGATCGGGCACGCCTCGTCGACACCGTTCTGGCCCGCTGGGACCGCATTGATCTGCTGGTCAACAACGCCGGCATCACGTCTCCGGGTCGCCGCGACATTCTCGATGCCACCGAGGAGAACTGGGATCGGGTGCTGGCCGTCAATCTGAAAGGCCCCTTCTTTCTCAGTCAGCGGGTGGCACAAACCATGCTCGAACGCTTGCCTCGGTTAACCGCGCCCTGTCTGATCAATATCTCCAGCCTGTCGGCCTATGCGCTGTCGTGCAATCGCGGTGATTACTGCATTTCCAAGGCTGGCATGAGTATGATGACGCACCTCTTCGCGGCACGCCTCGCGGAGCACGGCATTCGCGTCTACGAGGTGCGCCCCGGGATCATCGACACCGACATGACTGCCGGCGGGCGGGAGCAGTACACCCCCCTCTTGCAGCAAGGGCTTGCGCCTCTGCGCCGCTGGGGCACCCCCGAGGATGTGGGGCAGGCGGTGGCGTCGCTGGCCACCGGAGCGCTGCCGTACAGCACCGGCGAGGTAATCAACATCGATGGCGGCTATCACCTTCGCCGCTTCCCCTGACAAGCATCTCTTGTGTCGCTCTCCTCTCAGGTGCTCGGAGTCGCGGGTTCGCCGTAGGACGGTTCCGGGACCGCCTGCACCAGCTTGTCGAGGATCTGTTCGGTGGTGATTCCCTCGGCATCGGCGTTGAAGTTGGTGAAGAGTCGATGGCGCAACACCGGGCGCAACACCGCCCGAATATCCGCGGCAGTGACAGCCAACCGTCCATGAAGGACCGCGCGGGCCTTGGCGCCGAGCATCAGATACTGCGCTGCCCGCGGACCAGCGCCCCAGGCCAGCCAGTTCTTGATAAACGGCGGCGCGTGCGGATCGAGCGGCCGAGTCGCGCGCGCCAGATCGACGGCATAATCGACCATGTGGTCGCTGGAGGGGAGCTGACGTACAAACTGTTGAATCCACAGTAACTCGCGCCGGCGCATCACCGGCTGAATCTCCACCGTTGTGCTCTGCGTGGTCGCCTTGACAATGCGCCGCTCCTCCTCGCGCGTGGGATAGCTGATGTTGATCGACAGCATGAAGCGATCGAGCTGGGCCTCGGGGAGCGGATAGGTCCCTTCCTGCTCGATGGGATTCTGGGTCGCCATCACAAAAAAAGGCGGATCCAGTTCATGGGTGGTGCCCCCGGCGGTCACCTGGTATTCCTGCATCGCCTGGAGGAGGGCGGCCTGCGTTTTGGGCGGAGTACGATTGATCTCGTCCGCCAGTACCACGTTGGCGAACACTGGCCCCCGCACAAAACGAAAGGTTCGTTTCCCCGTGGCGGTGTCTTCCTCGATCAATTCCGTGCCGGTGATGTCGGAGGGCATCAGATCTGGGGTGAACTGAATTCGGCTGAACTTCATGTGCAGGGCGCGAGCCAGGGTGGAAACCGTTAACGTTTTGGCCAACCCTGGCACCCCGATCGTCAGGCAGTGCCCGCGCGCAAACAGACAGATGAGCATCTCCTCGAGCATCTGCTCCTGCCCGATGATGACCTTCTGCACCTCGGCCTTGAGCACCCTGGCCGCGTGGTGAATCCGCTTGACCGCCGCCTCGGGAGTCAGCTTGTCGGGACTGACCGGAGCAACAGAATTCGGGGGATTGGCCCCGGGAGTCGGGGTGGGTGGGGTCGGGGCAGACATGCGGTTACTCCTGCGTGGAGGTCGGGCAGCGGTTCGCTCTCCGCGACAAACCCTGAGCCATTCTGGACACTGGATTAACCACGGACGCACACAGCGCGTGTTCCTTTTTCGCACACACACGATCGCTTTAAGCACGACGCCAGGAGCGCCGGTGGTGCCAGGCCGCGCACGGGAAAGCCCTGAACGGCTCCAATCCTCGTGCAGGCCAACCCTTCTTCGCCTCGATGCCCTCCTGTGCGTCTGTTGGCATCGTAGTTGCCAATTCTGTGCCAGCAAGAGAATCTTCGCCTCCTCGTTTCGGCGAGTTCCACGATTTCCGGGAGTTGCACCCATGGGGAGAAGAATCCTGCCAGTGCACGGTTGGGTGGCACACCTCGCGCTCCTGCTGCTGATGAGTCTGGCCAGCGCTCTGCACGGCGAGCCTCCCGTCGAACCCTTCCCTTGTCAGCGGCGCGTGCAGATCGCGCCAGCGACTCCCCTGCCCGAGGTGGTGGTCGCCGAATTCTTCACGCACGGCGAGTTGCATCCCAAAGGCGCGAACCTGGCGGTGCTGGACACTCTCGATCGTCCGGTGCCGTGGCGCGTGCTGCAGATTGGCCCGGGCGATTTCTGTCGGCTCGCTTTTCAAACCACTCGCGGAGTGCGCCAGTATCGGATCCTCTATGGCGGAGCACGAAGCGAGCGTGCGCCTGCCTGGACCAGCGCCGCCGGACTGCTCTTTGTAGCCCGACGCTGGAAACCTTGCAATCTGAATCGATTCGCCTCGGTGAAGGAGGCGTTCACCTCGGCCGAGCACCTCGGCAGCGATTACGTCGCTGCAGTGTCCCATCACTACAATCCCTGCGCTCCCGACGAGGGACCGTTTTTGAGTCTCTACCACGGCGCGCTGCGCATCGACCACGCCGGCAAGTACGTCTTTTTCACCGCAAGCCAGGATTGCAGTTTTCTGCTCATCGATGGCAAGGAGGTGGTTGCGGCGCCTGGCAGTCATGGCCCTGTTCGCGATGCACGCCTCAAGGGCGAGGTAACGCTGACGGCGGGCAGTCATCGGTTCGAGTACTATCACGCCGCAGCGAGTGACACCTGCTGCATGCTGGCCGCCTGGCAACCGCCCGGAGGAGCGAAGCCGGAGCTAATTCCCACCAGGGCGTTTGCCGGCGCCGAGGTGGTTCGTCTCACCCCTGGCCCCTGCCAGCATCGCACTCGCGGCCGCCTCCCTGAGTTGACGGTGTCCATCCTGGGAGAAGTGTCTCTGGCGACGAGTGACCTCCCTCTCATTCGTGTTCAATTCGGCGAGAGCGCGGCAACCACTCGGTTGCGTTATCAATGGGATTTTGGCGATGGGCAGACAACCACGGCGACCGATCCGAGCCACATCTACCTGGCGCCGGGCATCTACACGGTCAAGCTGACCACCCCCCAGGGCGCCGCGGTGATGAATCGGGTTGGCATTCATCGTCCCCTGCTTCTGACCGAGCCGAAGAAGGGCCCCGATCGCCTGCTCGAGTATCGCTCGGTTCTGGATCATTACGACACAACAACTCTGAATACTCGCTTACTCCTCCAACTGGTGCACGCCAGCGACGAGATGGGGCTGGGAGAGCGGGCCGTCAAGATGGGCAAGGCGCGCCTGCTCACTCTCGGCGCCAAAAAGGAAGAGGAAGACGCGGTGTACGCCCTGGTGAAGGTGATTGGCCCCATGTTGCGCGATCGTTTCGACGATCCGGCCGGCGCGGTGGCGGTCTGGAAGGCGGCGGCGGATCATCTGCGTCGCGACACCTGGAAACTGGAATGCGAGCTGGAAGCCGCCGACATCTGCCTGGCCGATCTCGACGATCGGCGAACGGCGAAGGCCCTGCTGGAGTCCGCGGCCGCGCGCGTGGCACGCCTCGCAACGCCCTCCCTCGTCAGTCGGTTCTCGCGCATCCAGGGGGACTATCACGCGCGCGTGGGGAACGGAGCGGCAGCGCGGAAAGCCTATGCCCTGGCGGAAAAGACGCGCGGCACACGGCTGGCCACCACGGAACAGAACGCCTGGCGCGGCGCCTACACCCGGTCCACCGAGGTTTATCTGCGCGACCGAGAACTTGAGCGCGCCCTGGCGGAACTGCGCCGCTGGCAGGAACAATTCCCGACTGATCGAAGCGAGGGCTATCTCCCCCTCTTGCAGGCTCGTTACTGGCTGGCACGGGGCAAACCCGAGCGTGTCGATCTGCTCGCCAATGAATTACTCGTGCTCAATCGCGATTCACCCTATGTCGATCAACTCCTGTTCCTGGCGGGCGAGTGCGAGGAGAAACTCGGGCATCGCGAGCGAGCCCTGGCTCACTATCGCACCTTGGCGACCGATTATCCCGGCAGTCCGCTGGTCAAGGCAGCCCGCGCCAAATTGTCCTCTGTCGCTCCGAAACCGGAGAACGAGAAAAAACCGCTGAAGAAGTGAGGCGTTCCCCATGAATGCGCAACGAATCACGCTGTCTGTGCTGAGCGTTCTGTGGCTGCTGCTCGCTGGCCTTCCCGCGCTCGCCGGCGAACTGATCGTGGAGTTACCGGGGGCAGACGGGGTGACACTGGTCGGGGTGCTGCAGCGCTGGGAGGCGAGCGGAGAGCCGCGCGTCGCTGTTGATCCAAAAGCGAAGATTGACGCCCCCGCGGTGCTGGCTCGCGCACAACACCTCAAGGATCAGCGCTGGGTTTTTCGCAATCTCCCGGCTGGCCGCTACGACCTGGTGATTCTCACCCGTGATCGGCGCCGTGTGGAGGGGTTCCACTATCCGCCTCTCAAGGAGTTCGATCCGTTTCTGTCGCCGCTCAAACAGGCCCCCGAGGAAGCGCGCGCCTGGATCATCAAGGACATCGCCCGGACCAAACATTACGAGAACAAGGTTGCCCCGCTTTACCTCGCTGGCGATGACAAACAGATTCGCGTCCTCGTCCAGCTGGTGCGTGATTTGCCGACGAGTTACGATGCCGAGTTCGGCGCTCCGGTCGCCACGGTGCGTCATGAGATCTGGCAATACACCAACTGGTATGGCGGGTGGGCCAGGGACAAAAAGACGCGCGTGCTCGACCGCCTTCTGCTGGCGAAAAGCGAGTTCCAGCGCTGGACCTGGGTGTGGGAACCCGCACTCGGCAGCATCGAGGTCGGGAGCAAGCCGGTCACCGTCTCCTATCCCTTGCCGGCGCGCTTCGATGCGAAGAAGGCGCGCGGCTGGTTTCCCGACTAACCGTTCCCGCCTCGCTCAGTGCGGGGTCATGTTGATGCCATCGGGACCAATCGCTTCGGAGTGGCGTCCCTCTTCCAACCCGGCACCGATCGGGGGAATGGGGAGATTCAGAACGGTGCACCCACCCATGATCTGGGTGCGCAGGGCATTGAGGAACTCGACCGTTTCGCCGCGTGCCAGCCGAGCATAAACCCGCGCCAGCGCCGTGTAGCCCTCGCGCTCGACCTGAATGTCCTCGCCGCGAATCGTTACCAGGCGCTCCAGCCCATCATGGATTTCCGGAGTCTTCAGGCGGCGCAGCACCTCCTCGCGCCCCAGCGTCTTCTCGGACCAGGAAAAGACATGATGAATCAGCTGCCGATAGCCTTCCAGGTAAGTTTGATCGAGTTCCACCGCGAGGAGATCGAGGCCAACAAGGAGGTTTTCCATCCGTTCCAGAAAGAGAGGTACCAGATCGCCCGCGATCACATGGCCATGCTGGGGAGCAATCACCTCCACGGCGGGTTGCAGGGCGCGGATCTGTCGCACCGCATAGCGCAACGCCTCGCGCGTGGGCATGTAGATCTGGTGGAACTGGGCGATACCGTCCCAGTCCGCCTCTTCCGCCCAGAGATGAACACGACAGGGACGATTCAAGCCCCCAAAGAGATCGCCACTAAAGAGCGTGCGCACTTCCGGATCGTAGAAGGCCATCGCCCCACGGAAGTGACAGAACGGCGTCGGGACCAGTTGCCAGCGGTGCTGATCGGCCACGGTCAACCAATCCGAGCGAGCCGCATTGGCAAGGTGCAGGCGCCGCGGTCGAAAATCGAGATGTTGCACCAGGCGCCAGACTTCCTCGGTCATCAGAGCGCTCACGTTCGGATTGGCGGCGCACAGCAGAAGGGCGTTGCCCACCACATCCGGGTCCTGATGATTCAGGGTAAACGAGCTGATGCCATCCAGGTCGCCCATCAGCTGGCAGATGTTGTACTCGATCACGGGAAAATCCACGCGCGAGCCGGGATCCAGGCACACATTGAGCGGCGAGTGCTCACTCCCGAAGGACCGAATGTATGTATTGCACTGAAGCAGGGAGTTGGGATTGCGCCGCCCCACCATCCAGCAGCCGGGGCGCACCTCCAGCGGTCCCGTGGGAGCCTGGGGGGGCGTCATCTCGGGCGAGGTAAAATTAAACATCACGGATCTCGTTCCTCCTTTCTTACGAGGGCTGCGCTCAAGTCGACTCGTTCGCTAGCGTGAAGGGCGGGATGGCGCGGGCGCAACCTGCTTGAGCACGAGGTCGTCCCAGTCCACCTTCCCTGCGGGCCAGTAGCCGTAGAGCATCACTCGCCCCCAGCGCGGGGTGAAGCGACTGTGCGTGGGGGTGAAGTCCTCGGTGTGCACATTCCAGGTGCCGCTCTTGCCAGCGAGGTTTTGCTGGCTGCGATAGATCTCACGCCGCTCCTTACTCGCGCTTCCCTCCGCGGCCAGTTCATCGTAACACTTGATGAACACCTTCACCGCCGAGCCGCTGCTTCGCCAGCGACACTGAAAGCGATAGGTGGCCCCGGCCTGAATCGGGAAATAGTCGCTGTAATAAAGAACCCCCGTTGAGCCAGCGACCTCCTCGGGAAAGGCGAAATGGATCAGATGATTGGTTGGGCGTGTTCCTGGTTCCGCGATCCAGGTGACATAACGAGGCACCGGATCCCAGCCGCGCGGCCCGGTTTTCCCACCCGTCTCGAAATCCCCCTTGATCAGATTGGGCGCCTTCTTCCAACGCTCGTCCCTGGCTGGATCCGACGAGGCGAGCGGCTGCGTTTCTTCCTTGCCATAAAGCCTGTCGAGCGCCTCCTTGACGTAGGTGTGGGGAATTTCGCTCACCGTTTGGGTGCGCACCTTGCGATCGTAGATCATCCGGGGGGGATCGACCGAAAAATCAGCGATCTTGATCCACAGGTCGTACACATCCTTCTCCGCCCCCGGAGCCCGCTCCACCTTCCCCCAGATACCAATATGCCCGGCCTGTTCCCTGGTGACAATGTCCTTCATCGTGCGCAGCGCGGTCTCGGGGTTGGGAGACAACTTCGTGCGCTGCGACCACTCGCGCACCTCGAGCATCGATTCAGGAAGCACAAATCCACCCCGGGTTTTCAGCTTCTTCCAGATCATCTCGCCGACGATCTGCCCGTAGCGCCCCTGGTCGAAGCGCGATTCAAAATCGAAGGGAATCACCACCCGTGGCGGCGACTTGCTGGGTGGCTCTGCTACCCCAGCTGCCGCGCAAGGCCACAGGATGGCCGATCCCAGCACTACAGCCAGCCACAGACTTCCCATCGTGCGAGGCATGGCACCTTACTCCTTGCCGGACCGTGGCGGCGCGGCCGGATTGCCCCCCGCCAGCCGATCAAAGTAGCGCTGATTCAACAGATCCCATCCGCTGGGCGAGGGTTCCTGCATGCTCCCCAGGATCTCCTTCTGCACCCCGGTGGGGAGGTTGGGGCTTTGATCCTTGCGGAGGGCAAACTCTCCCTGGAGATACAGCCGCGTCTGGCCCATGCCCTCCAGCATCACCTCACGCCGGCGCAGGGCATTTTGATAACGCCCCGCCTTGAGATCCTGCTCGACTGCCTGCATCCTCTCAATCAGCTTTTTCATGTCCGTGTGCTGATACTTCATCACCTTGAATTTCAGATCGATCGTCTCGGCCTTGTTGCGCAGTTCGGCCTGTTTGGCAGCCAGCCGTTGCATCTGCTTCTGGGGACGATCCGCCTGCGGACCTTCCAGCCCCTGTCCACCCAGGCCGCTTTCCTTGCCGCCGCCGGTGGCGCCTCCGGTGGGATCCTTACTCTTATCCTTGATCTCGCCCTTCAGGAAAGGGTCTGGCGTCATCCGTGTGGGGGTTTTACGCCCACCTTTTCCCTCGGCGGTATCTCCGACAAACTCGCCGCTGGCCTTTCCCTGGCGTCCCTCCCCGCTCCGGCCCGCGATCTCGTTGGTGTTGGGCAGACGATTCCCCGTCACTCCCTTGGCACTGTTGTTCGAGATGGGCCCATCCATCGCATCCCACCCCGCGCCCTTGTCCAGGGAATCCGCCCAGCTACTTGAAAGATCCTCCAACTCATCGAAAAGATCTTCCTCGTCCTCCATCAGCTTGCCGACCATGTCTTCCAGTTCCTGGGGGAGTTCGGCCATGGGGGCTTCCTTCATGGCATCGGTGAGCGATTCCTCCTGGCTCCAGCGTTCGCGATCAGGGGTGTCGGGCAACCATTTTTCAATGTTGCTGGTGATCTCCTTCGCCATCTCGGCCCCCAGTTGCTCCAGAGGAACAGCGATATCCATCGCCTTTTTCGTCAGGGCGTCCTTCGCCATCTGCAGCTCGGTTTCCAGGGCGACCAGTTCCTTGAGCAGGGTGGGATTGGAGAAATCCTGTTCCGGGAGTTTGCTCAGATCGCTGTGTCGCTCTTCCAGAAAGCGCGACCAGTCGTCCTCGATCGCAGCCAGTTCCCTGAGCAACTGGGCATCCTTGTCGCTGAAATCCTCCACCGGCTTCTTGGCCAGGTTTTCGCTCCCCTCGATCACCTTCTTCTGTTGCTTCTGGAATTCGTTCAACTTGTCCTTGAGTTCGCGCAGTTTGGCCTGCACCTCGGGCGGAAGATCGCCGCCGGGACGCGTTTTCATCTCCGCGAGTGTCTCGGCGGTATCGCGCCGCACCTCGTTGAGCAACCGGCGCAGCACATCAATGATGCGCTCCTGGGTGGCGGTCAGTTGCCCAAGCGACGGCCCCAGGGCGGCGGGGTTGTCCAGGCGCGCCAGTGCCTCGACCTGGCGCACGGCCTCGACCATGTCGCCCAGCGCCACCTTCCCAGCTGCGCGCTTGATGAGCAGCAGATCCTTCCCCGCGCTGGCATCAATCCCCGCTGCGAGCACCGTGGTCGCTTTTTGCACCTCGATTTGCATGGTGCGCACCGCCGTGAGCACCTGCTGACTCTGCGGGAGCGTTTTTTCCCGCCCGGCCTGGCTGGCAGCCAGCCGTGCCTTGATCTGGGTCTGAAGGATCTTCCACAACTCGGCATGGATGCTATCCAGCCGCGCCAGGGCCTCGGTGGCCTTCGCTTCCGGCGAGACAACTCGAATCGTAAGCCACGGTGTGACAGTCTCTTGCGGTTGGATCTGGATACGAGGGCCCAATCCCTCCACCGTCAGATCGCGTCGATCCTGTGCCACGGCACGCACCAGGATCAGATGCCCGGGAGGAAAGGATGCTTTCTCAAGCAGCAGGTTGTGCTTGAGAACGATGCTGGTTGGAGTAGGAAACCGAGTGCAGGTTGCCACCACTGCCACGGGTGCCCTGTCCGGGTTGTCCTGGGCATGCTTCATCTCCAGGCGGACCATGCCCAGCCCATGATCATCCGTGGCCCGGAGCAGAACCCCCAGTTTGGCTCCGCTCGCGACCGGACTATCCCGGGCGGGCTCAAGGATCTGCACCGAAGGAGGCACATCGGGAAGCACCTTGATCCGATTGATGCGCGGCTCGGCGTCGGTATATCCGCCCTCGGTGAAAAGATGCACCGTGTAGGTCGTGCTGGCCCGGAGGAGTAACCGCGCCCGCAGGGTTTGATTGTCTTCCACCCACCCCGGAACGGTCTGGCCATCGACCAGCAGGTGTCCGCGCGCAATCGGGGTGGAGGCCCGAATGGCCAGTTCCGCCACCGAGTATTGCAAGGCTTCCAGGTCGGCGTGCTGTTGCGTCCTTGTGTCGGCCGGACGATTGACATAACGCGGATAGTGATAGGTGACCTTGACCTCGGCAATTCCAGGCTTTTCGCGCACGCCGATTGTGAAACGTCGTGTCTGCGAATCGCCGATCACCAGCCGATAACGCACCGGGGTGAGCACCCGGCTGATCGTGGCATGGTATGCCTGGCCCGCCTCGTCGGGCTGCAGCGTGATTGCCTGTTCCTCCCCCTGATCGCGCTGACAATAGAGGGTCGCGGAATAGGGCTGTTCCCCCGGATTATCGACCGTCGCGCTGATCGGCACGTCGCTGCCCAGGAGCACCTCGTGATCGCCCGGGGTCACGGTCCCAATTTGCACGCGGCCCACGGAGGGGACAAACGTCCAGGGGCGCAGAATTCGGCCGATCCCCGAGGACCAGCCAGGGAGGAAATGATTCAGGGCGACGGCCAGCACGAGCACACTTCCAACGCCCAGGATCGCCTCGAGCAGATCCCGGGGGGTCAGCATGCACAGCACCAGTCGTCGCCAGCGCGTGAGTCGCCGCGGCGCCTGCTCGAAGGGAAACGCCCCCACCAGCAGGGCCGCCTGAGCCGCGGCCGCCTCGTAGAGATCTTTTTTCTCCGCAAACTCCTCCTCGGGTTCCGAATACTGGACAATGTTGATCAAATGACTCTCCAGCTCGGGATAGGTCATTTCCAGTCGCCGCGCGGTCGCCGCCAGACTGCGCTGCCCCCGGCGCAGAATCCGGAGCAGAAATCCCAGCGCCCCGAGAGTTAACACTGCCCACAGGGCAAAGAGAACGGCGAGCCCTCCCTGCGCCAGGCGAAAGACAGCATCCACCACGCCCAGGAGAAGCAAACTTCCGAGCGCCACCGCGAAGACAAGCGCCACCCCGGTCAACAGCGTGAAGGTCCACCAGCGCAGCCAGAGGCTGTCCAGGCGGTTCGTGATGTTCTGCACTTGCGGAGACATGGAGGTCTCTCCCGTCGACGGCATGCGCACGTCCTGCGGCTCAGGACGTGCGCGGGTGACATCAGTGTGTCACTGCGGAGATCAGGATGTTGGTGCCAATGGCGAGGGCATCCCGCTCGCTGTAGCCATAGCTGTAAGGGTGAGGGAACTGTTCCCAGCCATTGCCGAGATCAAAGCGACTGTAGAGGACCGCTGGCCGACCCTCGAAGAGGATGGCGGACAGCGCTGGCGCGTTCAACGGCCCAAAGTCCTCGGTGACGCGCGGCGTGTATTCCACCCGCTGGATGTCGTTGTGCACATGGTAGAGCGGATGATCAAGGGGCAGCGGTTCCAGCTTGTGGTCGGGGAGCACCTTGCGGATCTCACGCTCAAAGGCCCGATGAAAGGCCAGTCGCCCACAACAGGCATCTGCCAGGAGCATCCCGCCCGCCTTCAGATAGCGCTGCAACCAGGCTGCCTCCTCTCTGGTCCAGGCAAACTCGTGATGTCCGGTCATGTACAGCAGCGGATACCCCATCGCCTTGGGATCTTTTAGCTGAATGTTGACGCGTTTGAACTTCACCTTCAGGGTCGAGTTTTCGCGCACATACTTCATCAGGTTGTGCGCGGCAGAGGGGTCGGGATCCCAGTCGCCGTCGTGAATGATCTGGGCGAAGACAAAGTCGTCGCGATTGGGCTCCTCCGCCTGATGATAGACCTTGGTCGTGCTGAAAAAACGCCCCAGCTGATAGCTCCCCAGCAGATAGGTGATGTAGTTGGCCCCCACCTGTCGCGCCTGATCGATGACCACGCGCAACCCGCGTGGATGATCATGGCCATCCCAACCGCAGGTGAGATCCGCCGGCGAATAGACGACCGCCAGCCGACAGCCAACCGTGATCCCCTCCAGGCAAGGGGCATCCTCATAGCGCGAACCGTCGGCCTTCTGATACTTGAAGGCACCCAGCTTGTAGTACGAGGCCAGGAGGGGATCATCGGGGGTGAGTTTGCGCAGCGGCCGTCCGGGGAACATCGCGGCGATCTCACGGCGAAACGCCTCGTTAAAATCTTTCCAGCCACAACAGGCATCGCCAAGGATCATCCCGCCATCGAGGACATAACGAGCCAGTGCCTGGCGGACATTCTCCTCCAGTTTGAACTGGTTGTGCCCGGAGAAGAGCAGCGCCGGCAGTTCGCGCGGATCGTAGGAGAAGTGGTCAAAATCCGTCTCGACCTTGCGATAGTGGATCCCCAACTTCTGGTTCGTCCAGGTGAGGAGACTGTCGAGATCGGCGGGGTCAGTCATCCAGTCGCGATACTGGACTCGCTTTCCCTCACGCAAGGCGAAGCGGATCGGCCCCAGGGCCATTTTGCCCACCAGAGCAGGGGGGGCAGGAGGTTTCTTCTTTTCAGTGCGACGCAGAGGAGTCACCGGGAGCGGGAGCGGAGGAAAGGCCTCGCCCCCCGTGCGATTCTGAGGTTTGGCCATCGGCGGGGGACCGCAATCGACCGGGCCAGAGTCCTTCCCTTCTTGCCCGAGGAGGACTCCCCCAGAGAAGGCCAGGGCCCCTGGAAGGCCGGCGGCGGCACAACAGCCACGAGCAACCTGCGTGAGGAACTGACGGCGTGAGGGGTCGCCACCCTCGTGGTGCAGTTCGCTGACCATGATCCCTTCCCCCCTGATGATGAACTCCGCGAGTACCCTTCCCCCAGCCAGCTGCTTGCGCCCTGAGCATCGTAACAGGAGCAATTTGCATGCCACCTCGCCCGCGGCAGCAGGGAGCAGCCCGCGGTGGCTGTTTCGACTCGCTGAGACACAGGAACGCCCTGTGCGGATCTGCTACATTCGCACACCCAGCATCCTGGTCCGCACAGGGGCCGTTTCAGGAATCGCCCTCCGGGTTCTCCCTCACACGGTTCTGCGACCCTTTCCCTGCCTTGCGGAACGATGGCATACGGATTGCACCAGCACGGAGTCACGCCTGTATCGGGATGGGAACCTCCAACCAGCGGAGACACCCGCATGAGAAGTTTGCTCTCCCTTGTGGCCTCGACGCTGCTCCTGAGCGTGTTCGGTCCGATGCTCCATGGAGACGATCCGCCGCCGATCAATCCCTTCGAAGCGCCCTCCGAAACGCGCGCAGAGAGCCTTCCCGGGGTGATCGAGCTTTCCGATGGCTCCCTCCACCCGGGGAAACTCTCCCTCACTCGCGATGCTCGTCTCCGGATCTTCGAGACGAAGGCACAACGCCAGCGGGAGATTCCTCTCAGCGCGGTGCGCCGGATCGACTGTGCGATTGCCCGCGAATGGCTGGAAAAGGAATGGCGTTTCAAGGAGAGCGGCAGCGATCAGAAGGTCTTCACCGGGCGCAGTTACCCGGCACGCGAATATGTGCACACCATCACGCTGAACGATGGCCGAACGATCCGGGGAGATCTGTCCGCCGTGGTGTATCTGCAGGGAGAATCACCCACCGCCGAGCGTTATCTCCTGCACAAGCGCGACAAGGGCCCGCTCGGAACGGATCTGCGCGCCTTGCTTTATGTCCGCGCCCTCGTTCTTGGCGAAAAGGCGTTCGCCGAAGCGAAGGAGAAAGCGGCCAGGAACGATCCGAAAAATCCTCCAAAGCAATAGCCTTCCTTCGGCACAGGGATCGATCGTGTTCCACGTGACACTCGAACAGGGGCAAGGGTTGACGACGATGCTGGCGATCAGCGCCGCCGCCATCGTGCTGACCGTTTACGGCTATCGCCGAACCACTCGCCAGCTTCCACGGAGCCCGGCCCGTACACTCCTGGCGCTGCGGCTGGGAGCCGTGCTGCTGGTGTTGCTCCTCCTCTTTCGACCGGTCCTGAGCCTGCAACGCGACGTTCAACAGAAACGCGCCCTCATTCTGGTGCTCGACCAATCCGCCTCGATGAGCATTCGCGATGATGCCAGCGGGGTGCCCCGATTTGATCAGGCCCGCTCGCGCGTGCTGGAATGGACGACGCGGCTGAACCAGGAGTTCGAGCTGCCGATACTCACCTTTGCCGATCAGGCGACCACCCTGGAGGACCTCCGCGAACTGCAATCTCTCACGGCCGAAGGGAAGGCGACCTCGCTGACACGGGGGCTGGTGAATGCGGCCCGTGTCAAACCCCGCGCGGAGGTGGAGGGGGTCGTCCTCTTTTCGGATGGCAACCACAACGCCGCCGGCGATCCGGTGGAGATCGCGCGCAAGCTCGGCGTGGTGGTCCACACCGTCGGCGTGGGCAATAGCTTGCATGGTAATTCGTCGTATCGAGACATCCAGGTCACCGGTCTCGAATGTCCGCCACAGCTGCCAATCAACAACCAGGCGCGCCTCACCGCATTTGTCGATGCAGTCGGTTTTCCCGGTCGTGTGGTGAAAGTTCAGCTCGAGGAGGATGAGCGCAGGATCGCCGAGGCAGACCTGGTTCTCGACGACGTGGAAGGCCCGCAAGCGGTGGCATTGCAGTTTCTGCCCACTGTCAAGGGACGGCATCGCTACACGGTGCGCGTGCCCGTGCTGAGCGAGGAGAAGATCGCGGAGAACAACCATCGGTCGGCGCTGGCGCAGGTCGTGGATGCCCGACTGCGCGTGCTGTACCTGGAAGGGACGCTGCGCGCGGAATACGGCGCCCTGGTGGATCGCTTTCTGGCCAAGGACGCCGACATCGAGTTCTGTGCCCTGGTGCAGACCAGGCGCAATGTCTTTCTGCAACGGACCAACATCGCGGGGTTGAAGTTAAGCGGGATTCCCACCGATCCGGCCGTGCTGGCGAGGTTCGATGTTTTTGTCATTGGCGATCTTGATAGTACGTTCCTCCGCCCCGAGCAGATGAATCAGCTGATCAAGCGTGTGCGCGAGGGGGCGGGGCTGGTGATGATCGGCGGCTACAACAGCCTGGGTCCAGGCGGCTATGGCGGGACTCCCCTGGAAGCGATCCTTCCGGTTGAGGTGGGGTCGCGCGAGATCGGCCAGGTGAAAGAGGCGTTTTTGCCGGTGCTCACGCCCGAGGGGCGCACCCACCCCATCTTCGCCAACATTGCCGGGTTCTTCCCCACGCGCGAGGGGCCGGCCAAAATCGCTGGCTTACCTCCCCTGGATGGGTGTGTCCGTCTGGGGCGTGCGCGCCCCAGTGCCACCGTCCTGGCAGTCCTCCCCGATCCAGGCGGAACACCGCAAGCCGCCATGCCAATCCTCGCCATCCACCCGGTCGGCCAGGGACGCGCGGCGGTCTTCACCGGGGATACGACGCGCAACTGGCAACAGATTCCCCGGGCATTTGACAAGGAGTCGCCGTTTCTCCGCTTCTGGGGACAGTTGATACGCTGGGCTGCCAATCGCAACGACGCAGTCAAGGCGGAGGCCGGCATCGAGGCGCACACCGACCGAGCGTACTACGAGCCGGATTCGCCGGTTACGATTCTCGCGGTGGTGCGCGACAAGGACGGCGAGGGGGCCGGGAAGGCGGAGGTCCGGGCACGCGTGCGCGTCCCTCAAAGCCATGACATCGCGGTGAATCTTACCCCTGTGGCAGGACCAGCGGGCCACTACCGCGGGATCTTCGATCCGCATCGCTCGGGGACTTATGAGATCGTCGTTGAGGGCAAACTGGGGAGCGAGACACTGAAGGCCGAGAGTATCACGGTCGAAGTGGGGCGGCCCAATCTGGAATTCGAACGCGTCGATCTCGACGAGAAGATGCTCACCCGGATCGCGGCTGCCACGGGAGGCCGCTACTATCACCTGAGCACCGCCGACCGCCTGCTCGAGACGCTGGACCGCAAGGAACAGAAGCGTCGCCTGGCGCTGGAACAACCGCTCTACTGGCCCCCGCTGTACTGGATCCTTTTTGTCGGCCTTCTGACTGGCGAATGGCTGTTGCGCCGGAGGTATCAACTGCGATGAATCGGGACCGTGGTTATCGCTTTCTGGAACCGACCGCGCTGGCGCGGATCAAGAACCTCACGCTGGCGGCACGCGGGGTGGTGGAAGGCTTTATCTCGGGTCTGCATGCCAGCCCCTACAAGGGCTTTAGCAGCGAATTTGCAGAGCATCGCAAGTACACCCCGGGCGATAATCCCCGGTATCTCGACTGGCGCATCCTGGGGCGCACCAATCGCCTGTATATCAAGCAATTCGAGGAGGAGACCAACCTGATCGCCCACATCCTCCTCGATACCAGCGCCTCGATGGGTTATGCCCACGGGGCGGGGCTAACGAAGTTTCAGTACGGATGCTATCTGAGCGCGGTGCTCGCGTACCTGATGATGCGCCAGCAGGACGCCGTGGGTCTAACCCTGTTCGACACCCAGATTCGCCTGGAGATGCCCGCACGCACCACGCCCCGGCATCTGGACGAGATGATGCGCCAGCTGGAAAAGGTGCAACCCAGCCACACCACGGACATCGGCGCGACCCTGCATCGCCTGGCCAGCCGCTTCAAACGCCGTTGTTTGCTTGTGCTGATCAGCGACCTCTACGATGAATCCGAGGCGATCGAACGGGCGCTGCACCATTTCCGGCATCGCCGCCACGAGGTGATTGTCTTCCACCTGCTGGATCGCGCGGAGAAGGAGTTCCCCTTTCAGGAGACAGCCACCTTTGTCGATCTGGAAACGGGCGAACGGCTTCAGGTCGATCCCTCCTATGTCCGAGCCGATTACCGCAAACAGATCGAGGAGTTTCTGCAGCGCTACCAGCGCTTGTGCGCGGATTGTCAGATCGACTATGTGCACACAGATACCGCGGTGCCTTACGACCACATGCTGGCGCGGTTTTTGAAGAAACGGGCGCGGTTATGACGTTCGCCACCCCTCTCTTTCTGCTGGCGGTGCTGGCCGGGATCATCCCGCTCCTGCTCCACCTGATCCATCGCGAAAAAGCGGTGGAGGTTCGCTTCAGCACGTTGCGCTTTTTGCAACGCAGTGTGCAGCGAACGCGCCGCTGGAGGTTTCTCGACAATCTGCTGCTACTGCTCCTGCGCGTGGCGGCCCTGGTGCTCATCGCTCTTGGTCTGGCGCGGCCGGCCTTGACCAGTCTGCACCATCTGTTCGGCCGGGGGAGTACCACGGCGGTGGTAATCATCCTCGATAACTCGGCCAGCATGGCGCTGCTCGATGGGGGCCAGTCTCGCTTCGAGCTTGCTCGCCACGTGGCCGAGGAGGTGCTCGACCGATTGCACGAGGGCGATTCGGTGGCGCTCCTGCTCACGGGTGGCCGTCTCGAAGGGGAACAGGG
>JAKOSN010000091.1 GCA_029777335.1 Planctomycetota bacterium | reverse complement strand
GAAAAGGTCGGGATAGCCGCTGATCACCACGACCTGGCTGGCTTCTTTTTCCTCGGTGTGTTGACTGAGCGGAAAACCGCCGGTGATGATCGTTCGATGATCCACCAGGAGCAGATGTTGCTGCACAGGGGGCTGATCCTTTTGCAGTACGAGCGGAGCCAGCCCCTGTTCGGTGAAGAGAGGAAAATCCGAGGTTGCTTCGGTCGCCCCACGCGGATCGAAGACGATCTCGACATGAACGCCGCGCGTCTTGGCCTCGACCAGAGCCTGAGCGAGGGCCGGGGAGGCAAAGGAGCGTGCCAGCACGAGAATTTCCTTGCGCGCGCGGCGCAGCACACTGGTGATGGTTTCGGTGCAATTGCCGGGAGAAAAACAGGTTTGAACCGTGGGAGAATCGCCAAATCGGCGTTGCAAGGCGCGAACCACAAACCACAACGTCCAGGCGCCGGTGAATCCGGTCGCGAGCAAGAGCACATCCATCAACGGCACCACACACCTCCTGGCGCGAAGCCGGCAAACTCGATCTGGCAGGATAACGATCTGGAGCAGAGAGACACGAGCGGTCTGGGAGAGAGTGTTCAGATTTCAGTGTTCAGTTTTCAGGAGTGGGGGTTGGGGGTGTTTGCACAATGGGGAGGGTTTGTGGGTGGGGAAAAAATTCTCAGAATTCTCCTTGACAGGCGCTATTTTGTATCCCATATTCAACCCTCAGTTATTTCTGCGCCTTGAGTTACATCTGCTACTCGCAGCGATAATTCAGGCGCTGGACACGGGGGTCTGGTGGTATCCACCAGAAAGTGTCCTTTTCCGTCAGTGACTCGCATCGCTGGCTGCCCGAGGAAAGTGACTTTAGAAAGGTCAACCGTGATCCTGCGTCCTGAAGGGAAGAGATCGCTCAGATTCTCTCGCTGCGCCCCTTCGCGTCGCGACTCGCGATCTCTTCCATCAATCCCACCCTGATGAGCCAGAGCCGCTGGTGTGTGAGGATTTTCTCAGGGCAAGCGTTCCTGTGTCCTGAGCCGAGCCCTGCTGGCGGACGTTTGCTCCAGGTTCAGAGTTCAGTCTGTGCTCGAACCGACCGATGATCGAGTGCACTCTCCGTCTGCGCTGATCGTCTGGTCGCATCGCTGTAGCCTTATCGAAACCGGGAAGAAGGCGGTACCGACTCGCTGCGGACGTTTTGCAGAGAGATCGGGGATACCACGGCCACGCATGCCAGGGATTTGAACCCCAGAGCGAGAAACTCTGTGGTTTGGGCACCGAGACCCGTGTCGCGCCAATGAACCGTTGTGCGGAAGGAACTCTCCTTGCAGGCAGCACGCTCACCGCTGTCTGGCCGCTCCCTGTCCGCGCAGACGTCCTACAGTGGAGGAAGGACTCGTGAAATCGGCTCGCTCTCGCAACAAGCAGGCTCAGCGTTCTCTCACTCCTGCTCGACCTCGGCGTCATCTCCTGGTCGAGTTGCTGGAAGATCGGAATCTCCTCGACGGAAGCCGTTGGGTAGCTCTCTTCGATGGATTGGTTGGAGACACTCGTGATGAGCAGCTTGCCTCGGCGCAGCAACTCTTCACCGCCGCTGGGATGCAGGACAGTGGGATCACGGTCATTGATCATCTGGGCACGAATGGGGTGGTGCTGGTGCAGGGGCCCGATGGGATCGACGAAGCAGGAATCGAAGCACGCCTCTCGCAGATCCCAGGCTACGAGGCGGCAGACGTTTACAATCCCTTTGACAGCCAGAACGGGGAAATTCCCTTCGACATTGGCCCCGCGGCACGGCGGGCGGAGCGAGAACGGTTGGCCAACTGGGAGAAAGGCGCGGTTGCTCCCAGCAGTGCTCCCTTGCCTCCTCAGGGCGGAGACGATCCGGCTGCGTCCGATCTCAGTGTGGTGAGCGGGGGTATCGGCTTTGATGGACTTCCCTCGACTGGTTTCCGGCCGCCCGATCCGACCGGGGCTGCCGGACCAAACACCTACATCAGTGGGGTGAACAACGCGTTCCAGATTCAGGACAAAGCGACGGGAGCGATCATTGCCAGTGCCTCGGCGAACACCATTTTCGCCTCGGTTTCGTTGGGGCTGAGTTACTCGGATCCCGTGGTAGTGTACAACGAGCACACCCAGCGGTTCGCCATCGGCGAGATCCACTACAACACGTCGAGCCAGAGCTATTTCGTGATGGGGATTTCAAAGACGAGCAATCCCACCTCGTTCTCCACAACTGATTGGAACTATTACCGTTTCAACGCGGATGACCCCTCGGCTGGGTTCGATTTTGCCGACTACCCCAAGATGGGGTACAACGCCGACGGTTATGTGATCACGTTTAACCAGTTCAAGAATGCCAGCAGCTACGATCACGTCGCTGTTCTGGCCGTTCGGAACGATGGAACCAGTCCGGGTGTCCAGGCGGTGCCGGGTGGCATCAGCCACTTTACGCTGGCTCCGGCGTCGATGCACGACAACGCCCCTGGCGGTCCCATGTGGTTCGTGGAGAACGGAGGGACCTTCTTCAGCAGCAGCAGCGTCAACGTCGTGAAGATGACGAATGTGTTTACGGCCTCGCCGACCTTCACCTTCACTCCATTGACCGTCAATACCTACTACTACACCCAATCGCCCCACCAGCCCGGTGGACAACTCATCGGCAACTCCAACCTCGGAACGCGCTTCTACTTTGCAGGCGCGCGGACAGTTGGCGGCGTGACCCATCTGGTGGCAGCGAATACCTCCGGGCAGGCGGCCTCACCAGGCAATACCTACAGCGAGGTGCGGTGGTACGATTTTAACATCACCGGGGCGCCCTCGGTGATCCAGCAGGGAGCCATCAACGCTGGCGCTACTGTTGATACTTATTTTCCCGACGCCGACATTGCTCCGGATGGGACGATCGGCATTGGCTACATGCAGTCCAGCTCGACACAGTATCTGTCCAATTACGTCACCGGACGAAATCCGGGGGATCCGCTCGGGAGCGTCCAGACCCCGGTTCTGGCGAGGCAGTCGACCGTCAATTTGCAACCCAACGACCGCATCGGGGACTACACCGATCTCTCCGTGGACCCGGTGGATGGCTCCTTCTGGTACACCGGCCAGTACGCGCTCGGTTCCGGCAGTACCAACTGGCGAACCTGGATTCAGCACTTCAACGTCGCCCCGGCCGGTTTTTTGGTCACGAGCACCAACCCTGCGGTGGGGTCCACAGTCACAGGATCACCGGGCCCCCAGATCTTCACGGTGGACTTCAACGCTCCGATCAACCTGGCCAGCGTGCAGGCGTCGGACTTCACCGTGGACGGGATCGGAGCGGTTTCCTTTGGGGTGGTCGATGCGGACACACTCACGTTCACTCTTTCGGCTTCGGTGGCCCAGGGAGTGCACACGATGGCCCTGGCAGGAGGGGTGATCACGGACACCTCGTTCCGGCCCTTGAACGCCTTCTCGGGCCAGTTTCGCTACGATGCCCTCCCGCTGGCGATCACCGGAACCAATCCCGCGCCGAATGGGACGCTGGTCATCGACAGCTCGCCCGTGACCGTGAGGGTGTTCTTCAACGAACCGGTCAACCCCGCGACGGTGTCGACGGCGGATTTTGGTGTGTCGGTGGGAACGGTGTCTGGGGTGGCCATGGTGGCCGGAAACCAGGCGGTTGATGTCAGCATCAGCGGACTCACAGCCGAAGGCCAGTTGACTCTGAACATTGCACCAAATTCCTTCGCCGACTTCACCGGGGGTCCCAACCCGCTGGGCTTTTCAGCCACCTACCAACTCGACTATGTCAGTCGGGCGTATCCCACGCCGCTGATCCCGAAGAACCCGCTCGGTTCCTTGATCTACGATCCAAGCATCAGCGGTCTGATCAACTTCGCTGGCGACACGGATTCGTTCACTCTCAATGTCGATCCCAACCAAACGATTTCGATTCTCGTCACGCCAACGTCGGGAGGATTGCGGCCGCGGGTCGAGTTGTTCGATCCATCCAACACATCGCTGGGATTCGCCTCGGCGGGAGCACCCGGCCAGATTACCGGCATCCAGACCCGAGCGACGACGACCGGCGGGACCTACCGGATCGCTGTGAGCAGCGTCGGGGGCACGACAGGCAACTACAACGTTCAGGTGATCCTTAACTCGGCCTTTGAACTGGAAGGCAAGGTCGTTGGGGCCAGCAACAACACTGCTGCCACCGCTCAGAACATCGATGGCTCGTTCATCAATCTGGACACAACCCTGGGGCATAGCAGTCGCGGTGCGGTATTGGGGACAGCGGATACGGTCGGGGTGGCGAACACGCTGGCGTTGTACAACTTCGAGTCCGGTCAGCAAGGCTGGACGGTTACCCCTCTGACCGGCACCTCTCTGTGGCACCTGAGCACACGCCGTGGAGGAGATGGCGGACACTCGCCTTTCACCAGTTTCTACTACGGCAGCGACGCAACGGGGAACTATGATTTTGGATCGACTGCTGGTGCCATCGTTTCCCCCACAATCTCGCTGCCAAGTGCCAGTTTGTTGAAACTCGATTTCAACTACTTCCTCCAGGTGGAGAGCGGAACCAGCTACGATCTCGCCGAGGTCCAGATCAGCAACAACGGTGGGGCGACCTGGACAGCGTTGATGACCAAGGCCAACGGTCTGAATTACTCCACCAGCAACTGGACCGCAGCTCCCCAGATCGACATCTCGGCCTATGCGGGGCAGAATGTCCAGCTTCGATTCTATTTCAACTCGATTGATAGTATCGCCAACTCGACCGAGGGGTGGTACGTCGATGATGTGAAGATCAGCCAGGTGCTGCCTCAGGACTACTACTCGTTCACCGCGAACGCTGGCCAGTCGGTGAGCCTGGCACTGACGAACCTGAGTGCGGGTAACGTGGATGTGCAGTTGATCGGCACGGATGGCACCACCGTTCTGGCCAGCGGGGTGAGCGGAGCCACCAACCTGAACGAGGCCATCCAGAACTACCAGATCACTTCAACCGGAACCTACTATGCCAAGGTGACTGGCCAGGGGAACGTCCCCTACAGTCTCGTCGTCACCCGGAATGCCGCCTTCGACGCGGAGGCGAACAACAACCAGGCGACAGCTCAGCCTCTTGGAGGATCTCAGGGAGCTCTGGGAGCGGTCGAAGAGACGGCGTTGAGCATCTCGACCATCACCTTCTCGGAACTCACGCCACGTCCGGTTAACGGCGTCAGCCTCAACGGGGTCACCTTCGGATACACGGTGGGTGGGATCGGTTCCACGGATGCAACATTCGGCGGTGGGGGACCCGGAACGACTCTCTACACCACGCCGCCGCAACTGGAGGGTGGGACCGCTGGGGTCCTCACGATGAACTTCGCGACCCCGACGAATGATCTTCAGTTCGGCTTTGTTCTGTCTACTGTCGGATCTGTCGCAAACGCCGCCACGGTGCAGTTGTTCGATTCCTCCAACAACCTGATCGCGACGCGGACCATCAACACCTCCGTGCCGTCCGGGTATAGCTTCACCGAGGCGCTGTTCACAGAGAATTCTGCGACTCCAATCGCGCGGGCGGTGGTCACTCCCAATTCCGGAGTGGCTGCTCGTTTCGTGATGGATAACATCCAGTACAACTCCCCATCGGGCATTCGCGTGGCGGTGCAACAGAGCAATGTGAACTCTGCGTGGACGACGGCGGTTGTCAACCAGCTCAACGACGACACGTATTTCAACTTCACCGCCACCGCGGTCACCGATGCGCAGATCGATACGGTGGCCGAACTCTCCAACTACGACGTGGTCCTGCTGGCGGACTACGGAACGGTCATCTCCACGGCAACGGCTGCCGCGCTCAAGAGCTGGGTCCAGAGCGGGAAGGGCGGGATTGTCAGCACTGCCTGGACACCCTTTAACCTGGACTACTACTCACCGGGCGCACGGGCGGATCTGGATGCCATCCTCCCGGTGAACCTTGCTTCGCCCTCCAACTGGGTGTACGACTACTACACCTACATCAACGGTATCTCTCATCCCGTTACCCAGGGGGTCACCAGCCTCTACGGAATCGCGGTGGGTCAGTCTCCGTACGCAGCAGATCTGGGAGCCACGGTGCTGGCGACCGATGAGTACGGCTACGGCGCCGTCGTGGTCGGCACCAGCGGCAGTGGACGTGGGGTCTATCTGAATCCCGCGTACATGTACGGGCAAACCTCGCTTCTCTCGGGGAGCGCTGATCGTCTGCTTGAACAGGCGCTTGCCTGGGCGGCACCTCCCAGTGACAGCAGCGACTGGTACAAGGTCACCCTGGGGAGCGATCAGACGGTCCTGGAGGTGGAGACGCGTACTCCGGCGGATGGACCAGGTGAATTTGTCAACACGCTCAACCCCAAGATTCAGCTGTTCAACGCCGCGGGGACGGATATCACGCCGTCGGTCACCATCCTTGGAGACGGGCGCAACGAGAAGTTCCGCGCCGTGGGGCTGACTCCTGGCGCTACCTATTTCGTCAAGGTCTCCGGCGAAGGCGGGAGCAAGGGTGAATACTATGTGAGTGTCGTTCCGCTACGCACGCCGACCATCACAACCAAGGTGGATGATGGGCTGCCGCTCACGTGGGGGCCGGACGGGTCGTTCACGGTGCCCAATCCGGTCGGCAATGGCTGGGTGAACGTTGCCACGGCAGGCTATCTCGGCGACCACACCATCCACACGGATAACGTCAACGAATCTGCTTCCAACTACGCGATGTGGAATATCAAGGCGACCTCTCCCAATCCGGAGTTGTTCGCCACATGGGTGGCACGGCCCAGCAACGCCACCAACGCCACCTATCAGATCTACCAGGGGACAACCCTCCTCAAGACGGTGGTGGTCGATCAAACCAAAGCGCCCAACGATGCGCTTCTCTTCGGCACTACCCTTGCCGAGAGCCTGGGCACGGTCAACCTGACCGGGTGGACCCCGGCAACCTATGTCACCGTCAAGCTGCTCACGCTTGGAGCGAATGGCGATGTGGTGGCCGATGGCGTTTTCGATCCGCCAAGCAACGAGGTCGCTTCCCTGGGGACATCCAACGCCAGCTCTGCCCCCACGGGAGTCGTGACCGATGCGTTCTTCTCGCGCTACACCCCGTCGTTCGATCTGGGAGCGGTGATGGACGGCTCCGTCGCTCGCGCCATGCTTTCGACTGGCACGGGCTCCGGACTCTCCCGGAATGGCATCGACCAGTTCATGAGCCAGGGCGGGTTCAGTGGCGACACCCTCTCCCCAACGGGGTTCACCGCAGGTAATCGGTTGCTCAGCACGGCAGCGAAGGAAAGCTGGACGGGGAGCGATCGCTTTACCTGGGCGATGGCGGGTCGCCGTAGCGTTGACGCGGAAGCGGATGTCTTCTGGACCATCCCCACGGAGGAGAGCGACACGGAGAGCAGCCCGCGAGCCGACGAGGAATCTTCCCCGGACAACGCGACCGAGGAGGAATCCGCAGCGGCTCCGCTGGTGGAGGAGGATTCCTCCCGCGAGTAGCAGTCCCCCAGCCGGAGGCCGTCGGTTGCCTGTGTCCAAATCAGGCAACCGACGCTCCGCTTTCGCAAGGCACGACTTTTACCGGAACTGGAGGCTTCCCCCCCTCCTGAATGACTACGCAACGTTGAACCCACCACGGAGACTTACGCATGCCGAAGAAATGGATACTGACGGGTCTGGTTTGTGCCGTCCTCGGTCTCTTGGACACCGGATCATTCGCACGGGCTGATCTGATCGATCCCACGGGCGATACCTTCGGAAGTCAGCCGATTCAACAAGATATCACGAACTACAATGCCGTCTTCAACTACGGTGCCAATACCATTCAGTTCACTGTGAACTTTGACGGTGCGATCAGTCCAGCGTCCGCGTTTGCCCCGAACAGTGTGGTCGGTTTTGTGGAGATCGATACGGACCGAAATCCGGCAACGGGGAACACCAGTCCGCTCGTGAATGCCTTCGCCGGTCCGCCTCCCTTTAACCTGGGGAGCGAGGTGCTGGTTGATGTGGGGAGCGAGGCGTTTCACCCCGGCCTGGTGGATGTCCTCGATAGCACCACCTTCGCCTTGCTGGGGCAGGTGCCGATTACCTTTGGTCCGAACGGATTTGGTTTTGACCTGAGCGTCAATGGATTGCTGGGCGGAAACTGGATTGTGAATTACGCCCTGGTTTTCGGGACATTCCTGGAACCGACGGATCGCGCTCCCAACGGTGCGACTCCAGCACAGAGTGTGCCGGAACCGACGAGTTTGCTGCTCTTTGGTTTCGCGGGGACAGCGGCGGTCTGCTATGGGTGGAAGCGACGACGCAGGAGTGGACAGCCTGTCTGAGAAGACGTCACCCTTCCAGGTATCGAGGGTCACGGAAGCGATCCCGTGACCCTCGGTGCGTTTCCAATCTCGCTCGTTCGCCTTACCGCCCTGGAACGTGGAGGTAGACCTCTGGGTGCATGGTGTAGAGGCGGAAGTGCTCGCCATCCGGCACCACGATTCCGCTCGATTTGTTCTCCTCGACCGGGAAAAGAGGGTTGCCCGGGTATTTCTCCCAGTGAATCAGGTCGATGGAGGTTGCCAGCGCCGTGCTCCACAACTTCGCGCTGGGCCCTGTCCTCGCTGAGCCGTGGTAGTAGGCGTAGTAGCGCCCCTTGTACTTGATGATCTGGTTGAGTGCAATCAAATCCTTGTCGTAGGCTCCCGGTCCCGGGGACAGAACTGGTTCGTCCTGCACATTCTTCCACACCTTGCGATCTCTGGAAGTCGCAAGCCACACTCCAGCATCGCCGCGCTCGTAGAAGAGATACCACACCCCGTTCTCCTTCCAGGCGGTTGGCGTGCCATAAGGACCCTCCGGGATCGGTTGGCCATTCTTCAGGCGCACATCGAGCCGACCGATCCGCTTCCAACTCAGGCCGTCGGTCGACTCCAGCAACTGCGCCCGATCGTTCTTCCCCTCGGCAAACATGAAATACGTTCCGCCATCCTTCACCACCATCATGTCTTCGACCCAGTGATCGCGCACCAGAGGATTGCGCGGGGAACGCGTCCACTTGATGCCATCGGGCGAGGTGGCATAGCCCAGCATGCGGCGGCCCTCGGCGGTGCCGTCGTAGCCGGTGTACCACAGCTTGTAGATGCCGTTCTCGCGCAGGATCCAGCCGCGTTCGCGAATGCGAGCATCCCACTTGCCCTTCTCCGCGGTGAAAACTGGCGCCTTCTGGGCGAGCTTGAATTTCACCAGTTCCGGAGGGAATTTCTCGTTTTCAGGCGGAGCCGACCGCAGGACTCCAACCAGCAAGAGCGCTCCCAGCACACTCCAACACCAGCGGTGCATACCATCTCCTCGGGGTGGGTTCAGTCTGCCAGAAGCCCGTCCAGCTTCCAGGCAATCAATTGTCCATCCAGACCACAACTGAAGAGGGTGAGACCCCTGGGAGCGAAGGCAAGACCGTTCACCGTGGTGGGGTGTGTCCCAAGCAACTCCAATGGCGCGACGAGCTCCCCTTCGTCCTCGCTGGAGGTGTCCCAGAACTGGATTTCCCCGTTCTCGGTTCCGACCACAAACGCTTCGCCCCGAGGACTACAGGCCAAACTGCGCACGTTGCCAATCGCCTCCACCGCGGCCGTTTCTTCCCAGGTGGTGGTCTCATACAGATGAATCGCTCGTTGGGTGGTGCCAATGACCAGGCGTGTGCCGTTCGCGCTGAAGGCCAACGCCTGGATGGGCGCACTCGTCGGGAGCAGGGCGACCTCCCTGTGGGTGGTCGTGTCCCACACCTTGACCCTTTTCGACTGGGCGTCGCCCACTGCTACCAGTTGACCACTGGGAGAGAGGGCCAATCCCTGCAAGGGCCCTTCGCCCATGCGCCAGCGATGCAGGGAGACGCCGCGCTTGGGGTCCCACTGGGTGATCGAGCCGTCGCCGTGAATGGAGATCAGCACCTTGCCATCCGCGGACCAGGCAACATTGACTGCATCGCGCGTCTCCTGGCAGCGAACGAACTCCTTTCCGGTTGCAACATCCCAGATGCGCAGGATGCCATCCGCACTGGCAGAAACCAGCTGTTTGCCATCGCCACGAAATTGCAGGGCGTTGATGAAGCCGTTGTAGCCAGTGAGCGTATGAACCGTTTGCCGCGTCGCCACATTGCGAAGGAGAATGCCACCTCGGGCAGGGCCGGCGGCGGCGATCAGCTTGCCATCCGGGGAGACGGCGACGGCACGGAGCAGGCCGCGCTGCTGCGCGAACAAGGTTCCCCGCGTGTTCTGGGTAACGCTCCAGGGGCGTCCATCCCAGAGGCGGGCGACGCGCTCGGCGCTGGCGGTCGCTAACAGTTCTCCCACGGGGCTGAACGCGGCCGCCATCCTCGCTCCAGCCTGTGCCCGCAAGGGCAAGACAACCTCGCCATTGTCCACGTCCACCAGGCGGATTAACTCCTCCAACGCGGGCACTGCCAGGCGTTTGCCATCTGGACTAAAGCTCAGCGAGGAGCGCCGGTGCATGGTGTTGGGAACGGTCCAGCGCGGGGTGGTGCTCCGGTCCAGGGGGGTCCCAGCGCGGAGGTCCCACACCTGCACCACCGCCTCGGCCTGTTCAGCCAATCGAGTTCCCTGGGGATTGAAGGCAAGGGCCCAACTCGACGTGCGGCGGCGAAAAAGCTGCTGCCCGGTGGCGAGATCCCACATCACCAATTCCCCTTGTTTACCGCTGCAGGCGGCCACGCGTTGTCCATCGTCGGTGATGGCCACTCCCAGGGCATTCTTGCTCAGCCCGGTGAGCGTCTTTACCAGCTTGCCCTCGCTCGTCCAGACTTTCACGTCCTTCCCGGCGGTGACCAGCCAGCGACCGTCGCGACTTCCGCCAAGGACAGTGCAGAGTGCGCCGTGCTGGAACCAGAGGGTTGCCCGATCCGCCTGCCAATCCCATCGGACCACGAATCCACTCTGTAGCCCGACTGCCAACTCCTTTCCGCCAGGGAGGAACGCAATTCCCTCCACCATGCCAGCGAAGGTATGCTCGTGTTCACTCCGTTCGTTGCGGGTGGGCCAGAGCTGAACGATTCGCCCGCGTGCCAGGGCGAGATGTTGTCCATCCTGGCTGAAGTGCAGTCCCGTCGTGACGTCAGAGCGCAGCGTCTTTACGCGCAACTCCGCGTGCGCTTCATCGGGGCGCTGGAGATCCCACACCTTGATAAACCCATCCCAGCTCGATGAAACCAGTCGCTTGCCCCCCGGGAGAAACACCAACCGCTGCGGGTTGAACGTGTGCCCGCGCAGCAGGTTGGTTTGCACACCGGTCTGGGCGTTGTAAACACGAACGCTCAGATCGCTGAACGCCAGAGCAATCTGCTTCCCATCCGGACTGATCGCCAGGGCGTGGAGGGTGGTGTTCGGGAATGGGATTGTCAGTTTCTCGCTGCCATCGACCGGGTTCCGAAGCTTGACCGCATGCAACTCCGCGTGACTCGCCAGAAACGAACCATCGGGACTGAATGCAAGCGTGTGAGGTGCCCGTCCCAAAGTGGTCATTGTGCGAAGAGGGGTCCAGGTTCCTGGTTTCAACAGGCGCGTGGTGCCATCTGCACTGCCGACGGCCAGGAAGCGTCCCTGGGGATCGAAGGCGACACTGCGCAGCGAGCCATTTGATCGGGTTGGTTTCCTGGTGAGGTCGGCCTCCAGAGTGCCCCCGGGTACATTCCAGATCTTGATTTCCCCTGTCAGATCGGCACGAGAGGCAACGCCTCCCACTGACACCAGGACCTTGCTATCGGGGGAAAAGGCCACATCCCAGACCGAACTCTCGTGGCCGCGCAAGATGTGCTTCGGTTGGCCACTCGCTAAATCGAGGAGCAGAATGTCGTTCTTCTGGCGATCGATGTTAAAGCCCTCGTGGCCGGCGGCCAACCATTTGCCATCGGGGCTGATCGCGAGCGAAAGCAAGCGTTGATCGGGGAGTCCGGCAAAGCTGCGCACCCGCTTCCAGGTGCTGGTGTCGAGCAGATGGATGGTCGAGTCCGTGATGGACTGGGCATAGCCACAGGCGAGGTACTTGCCGTCGGGAGTAAGTGTCAGTCCCAGGACCGGGTTAGGTCCCAGGCGAATACTGGTTTGCTCGCGTGAACAAAGGCGCCGAACGAAATTCCACTCCCAGTGCCGATCCGCCTGGCGACAACGATCCAGCAAATGCTGGGCCTGGCGAACCTGGTTGTCGAGCCACTCGTTGTGCGCCATCACAATGCGGGTGTACGAGAGATTGCGCTCGGCCTGATCCCTGGCTCGGTCCGCTTCTTCCCTGGCGAGATGGGCTTCCTGTCCAGCGCGGATGGCGTTGTCCTTTGCCAGGATGGCATCGAGCCGATCTTTCTCGGCGCGTTCGCGTGCCTCGGCCTCGGTGAGGGCCAACTGAGCGACCTTGGTGCGCTCGCTCTCGGTTTCCTGAAGCTGCCAGGCGGTGGCTCCAAAGCCGGCAACGGCGACCAGGATCAACAACAGCGTGAGCGAGGCAATGGCGGGACGACGGCGGGCCCACTTGGTGCAACGTTCCAGCAGAGTGCTCCGGCGGGCCAGAATCGGCTCGTTGCACAGCCAGCGCTCCAGATCGTCGGCGAGGGCGTCCGCCGATCCATAGCGATGCGATGGATCTTTTTGCAGACATTTAAGACAGATTGTCTCCAGATCGCGATCGATGCCCCGTTTCACCTGGCTGGGTGCCACCGGCTCGCGTTCCAGCACATGGAGCAGGGTTTCCATCACACTGCCCCCGCGAAAGGGCGGTTTGCCGGTGAGAAGCTCGTAGAGAATGGCGCCCAGGCTGTAGACGTCAGCCGCCGTCGTTAAGCGTTTCTCGCCGTTGGCCTGCTCGGGCGGCATGTAACTGGGCGTGCCCATGACCGCACCGGTGCGCGTGAGCCCGCTATCGCCTTCCACCTGCTTGGCCAGACCAAAGTCGGTGACGTAAGGCTGTCCTTCACGATCAACCAGGATATTCGCCGGCTTGAGATCGCGATGCAGGAGCCCGCGTTGATGGGCGAAATGCACCGCGCGGGCCACCTTGATGAACAGGGCGATCGCAGTGGGGAGTTGCTTTTGCAGCTGCGGGATCCGGTCCTTGAGACTGCCGCCTTCAATCAGGCGCATGCTGAAAAAGGGGCAGCCCAGGTGGTAGCCCACCTCGTAGATGGGCACGATATTGGGGTGATCCAGCCGGGCCGCATTCTCCGCTTCGAGAAGGAAGCGCTGGACTTCCACCTCGGACGACTGAACCCCGGGTAACAACATCTTCAGAGCGACCACCCGCGAGGGGTTCAGTTGCCGGGCGCGGTAGACCACCCCCATCCCGCCGCGTGCGACCTCCCCCATGACCTCATACCCCACAAACGAGGGGAGCGCTGGCTTGCCCGCCACTGGAACAGGGTTGGTCGGATCGCTGATTTGCGTGGGTTGATCCTCGATCCGGATCTCGTGGCCTTGCGGAGGTTTCATGCGCGAGCCTCACTGGGACTCTGGCCTGGCAGCGCTCACTTCCCGGGCTCCTTCGTGCGAAGGAGTTGAGTGATTTTCAGTATCGCATGCCCTGGCAACTCTGACAATCATTTGCCCGACGCAGCAAGAATCTGGCGGGCAATGTCTACCCCTACCAGCTGACTCCACCAGTCGAGCAGGGCACGATAAAGCGGCCCAGGACAACGGAGCGCGTGCCCGTGGATCTGGCTTACCGGGGCCAGGCAGAAGGTGGTGTTACTCAGCATCGCCTCGTCGGCTTGTTGACAGTCGGCGAGCGTGAGATCGGCCTCGGCAAAGGGAATGCCCAGCGCGCGACAGCCCTCCTCGACAACCTGCAGACTGATGCCCTCCAGAATGCCGGTGCGCCGGGGGGAAACCACCTCACCTTGGCGGACGAGCAGGAGGTTGGCGGCCGCGGTCTCGGTGACAAACCCGCGTTCGTCCAGCAACAGGGCACTGCTCCCTGGATCGAGCCGTTGCGCCTCCTGTTCGGCGAGCCACCAGTACAGACGGCTGCGGTGCTTGATATGGGGATCGACGGTTGTCGCCGGGAGGGCGCGGATTGAGGGGACGGTGAGGCGTGCCCCTTCACGTAGCAGGCGCGCATGGCGCTTTAAAGGGATCGCAAAAGTATGCATTCCCACCGTGGGCGGTCCCGAGAGCCCTTCCTGATCCAGGTAGTGACCGATCGGTCCCGGAGTGGCAAAGAGAACCAGCGCGAGATCCTGTCCGGGAGCAAGCAGATCCTTGTTATGGCTGATGAGTTGCTCGGCGAGGTGGGTGAGTTCCGCGTCGGAGTAAGCGAGTGGGATGCAAGCCCCCTCCCCGCTGCGGCGAAAGCGCTGGAGATGCTCGGCCCAGCGAAACAGGCGATGCTGAAAGGTGCGACACAGGTCGGTCACGGTGGCGCCCCAGACAAAGCCGGCATCGTTGGGAGCCAGGTGTGCCTCGCTCACCGGGAGGAGACGACCTTGAAGACAGGCAAGTGGAGGCATGGCAATTTCCAGAAAGAGGGGCCGCCGGGGTGCTGTTCAGGGTAGAATGTGCCTGAAGAATGACAACAGGGGGGCGACCTGCGAGGAGAATCAACCATGGCGAGTGAAGCCAGGGTCTACACGCCCGAGGAGGCCGAGGCGCGGATCAAGGCCGAGAACCTGACCGGCTGGTATCTGGAGGATGGCTGGCTGCGTCGCAAATACAATACCGATGGTTGGCGGGCCACCCTGATGATCGTCAACACCATCGGCTTTCTGTGCGAGGCGGCCTGGCATCATGCGGATCTGAGCGTGACCTGGGGCAAACTGTGGGTGAAGTTGAAGACGCACTCCGCGGGCGGAATCACCGACAAGGACTTCACCCTGGCGCGCAAGATCGAGGACACGGTTCTGTGGCACCCGGGCCCCGACAGTCCGCTGGAAGGGCCGCCCAAACCGTTTGTGAAAAGCAAGGACTGACCGTGGCGGCGCGAACGGGCAGCGCCCGGCGACGACCTTCCGGGCGCTGGCTGGCGAAACTTAACCGCGCAGGCCGACCTCTTGCATCAGGCGGTCGGTTGCTGTGTAGGCTTCCTGGACCCACTCCACAATGCGATCCGGCTCCGGAGAATATTCCAGCTCAATGCTGATCGCCCCGTCGATGTTCAGCGCCTTGACCTCGCGCAGATAGGGGAGAAAATCGACCACGCCGCGGCCGGGCGGCAGGTCGCCGTGCACCTTGCCGTCACAATCGCTGATGTGGACATGAATGGCCCGGCCCTTGAGGCGGCGCAATTCTTCCGGGGCGACGTGGGCCAGTTGAAGATGCGAAATGTCGATATTGGCATGGACCGCCGGGTGGTTCACGTCGTCCAGAAAGCGCACCATGCTCGTGACATCGTTGAGCAGCGAAAGGTGGAAGGGCTCCAACTCCAGGGCAATTTGCAGCCCCAGGCTGGCGGCGTACTCGCCCAGTTGACGGACATTGTGGACTGCGGTTTGCCACTGCCCCGCCGGGGGAATCACCTCCTTTTGCCAGATGTATTCTCCCAGAACAAGCAGAAGATTGCGTGCGCGATACTCATAGCACAGGTCGAGATAGCGTCGGCAACGCTCCAGATGGAAGCGCTGCACGCTGGGGTTGAAGTCGATGAGCCCGACCGCCACGCAGGCGACGCTCATGATGGGCAGGCCCACGCGAGCGCACTCATCGGCGATCAGGCGCCGTTCCTTGACATCAATGTCGAGTGGATCGGTGAAGATATCGATGCTGTCGAAGCCGAGGTCACGGGTTTGCCGAATGCCATAGGTCGTGTCGCGCCCCGTTTGGGCCCACGCCGAGTTGATCAATCCCAGCTTCATGACGGGTCTCCCTTTGCTCGCGAGTCGATTCCCGGGTCGTCCGGTGTGCGCATGGTAAGTGTTGTAGCAATTGTGCGGGACGGGCAAAGCGGGCGGTGCAGGTTGACCTTTTCCCCTCTGGGTCGTTCAACGATAATGACGGAGGATGTGGTAGAACTCCATTAGCGGGCTCCCGAGGTATTCCGGGCGGGCATGCGAGAGGGGGTGAACGCGAGTGCTGGACCTGGACCTCATCTGGCCCTTCCTCGCCACATTTGGGATGTTGCTCGCCTGTGGGATCGGGGCACCCTGGCCGGAAGAACTTCCCGTGGTGGGCGCCGGCATCTGGGTTGCCAGCCACCCCGAGCATCCCTGGCGCTGGCTCATGCTCCCTGTTTGCATGGCCGGGGTGATCATTGGCGATGGCATGCTCTACGGCATCGGTCGCTGGTACGGGCCGTTGCTGTTCGAGAAACCCTTCATCAACCGACTCTTTCCACCACACAAGCGAAAAAAAGTGCAGGATAACTTTCATCGCTATGGCATCAACATCCTGCTCTTTGCGCGCGTACTTCCGGGCATCCGTGGACCGATCTTCATCACAGCGGGGGTAATGCGGCTGCCCTTGCGGCGCTTTATCATCGCCGATGGCATCTATGCCATTCCCGGGGTGTGTCTGCTCTTCTTTTTATCGTGGTGGTTTGGCGATCAGTTTCGCGATCTGGT
>JAKOSN010000090.1 GCA_029777335.1 Planctomycetota bacterium | reverse complement strand
TGACCTGGTTGGTCCCCTCGACGAGGAACCTGCTGACGACGAGGCAAGGGCGGAAGAGCCAGAACGACCTCGTCGCAAACGCCGGAAAAAACGAGGGATGAAGCGGGACCAGCGTGAGGAACGTGCGGGGACAGCCCGGAGCCAGGGGGTGCTCACGTTTCCCTGGTACGCCACGACTTTGCGCGCCTGGGTGGGGTTGTCGATGGCGGGGACCGTGGTCGGCTTTTTCCTCGCCGGGGTGATTTCTTTCTTTCCGGGTGGCTAGGTCAACCTATCGTCGCTACAATACCTATTGATGGACCAATAGGAGTTATTTACCATGGCAAAGGTACTTGTTTCCGCACGGATGGAGAACATCCACGATCTGCACGATGTCGAGCGCGGGATGCTCGATCCCACCCAGGTAAGAGTTGTGGAAGTTCCTCACGCCCTCGTCGACACAGGCGCCACTACCCTGATGGTGCCCAAACGCCTGCTTAACCAACTTGGCCTCAAACCGTATCGCACACGTTACGGCCGCACCGTGGCGGGGACGGATGTTTTCTCCGTCTACGGGCCAGTGCGCCTGACCATTGAAGGGCGTGATTGCCACGTCGATGCGGTGGAACTCCCCGACGAGTTCCCGGTCTTCATTGGGAGAGCTCCGCTGGATCTGCTCGACTGGGTTGCCTAGCCTCGACCTGCCTTTACCCCACCCAACCCTGGATGTATCACTCCCATGCTGGATGGGAGGCATCCTCCTCAAACTTCCCTCCCACCCCTGCTGATTTTCGCTTGCAAACGGTCGGAAGTCTCCCTCATACTGAGATATCTTTTTTGTGCCTTGATATCTCAAAAGGGAGAAGTTGGCCATGACACGCTCAATCCGTGGCCGGGTGGTGGCACTTACCATGGTTCTGGTCGCCGCGGGCGCGACGCTTGGAGTGGTTGGCGGATTGTCCTCCGCCGACGACAAGGTGGAACCGCGCGCCCGAGGGCAGCTCTATCCCAACTGGAAGAAGCTCGGGCTGAGTGATTCGCAGGTGCAGGAGATCTACAAGATCCAGACGAAGTATCGCACCAAGATTGAGGCACTTGAGGTGCAGATCCGCGAGCTGAAAAAGCAGGAGCGGAGCGACGCCGAGAAGGTCCTCACTGATGCGCAGAAGGCACGCCTCAAGGAAATCCTCTCGGGTGACGCACCCAAGGACAAAACCCCGACCAAGGACAAAACCCCTCCCAAGGACAAGGTGCCGTCCAAGGATAAGTGACCGTTGCGCGGTGAGCGCCAACTTCGCGAGGGGTGTGAGCCTCGGGTTTTGCCCGATGTTTGCACCCCTTGTGGTTTTTTTCAGGGAGTCCACGATGGCGCGTTGTGAACGGGGGTATCTCTGTGCTGTCTGTGGCGCAGAAGTGGAAGCCATTACCGATTCGGCTCTTTATCTTGCCTTTGTGCTGGGAGAGGTGCTACCCGAGCAGCTGCATCTTTTGCCAGAAAGCCATCTGCGCTGTACCCCCACCGTCGCACAGTACATCGCCGATCCTCGTTTTCCGGCGGTCCGCTGTGAGGGGCCTTTCTCCAGGGAGTTACTCGATCCGCAATGGGTCAAGGACGAGGAAACACGAGTGACACGCGGCTGGCAGCGCTTGCAAGAAGTTGCAGAACTCGGCATCCCGTTGCTCGACTATCCCTTGCCCGAGGTCAAGGCGCGCTGGCAGGCAGTCTCTGAAGCGCCCGATCAAACCGCCTGAAGCCGTTCATATTGTTGCTGGTAGCGCGTTAAAACCTCGTCGGGGTTATGATTGAAGACGGTCACGCCGGTGGTGCGCCAGCGATCGCGCTCCAGGAAAAAGAGCGCGGTGGCATTGCGCAGATTGCTCACGGCGGGCAATCCTTCCATGTCGCTTCCCTCGATCGCCTCAAACCGAATCGTGACGGCGACCAGCGCGATCATCTGGCGTGTGCGGCGATCGCGGCCAAACTCCAGCAGATTCTCCCAGGTGCACTCGATCCAGCGCAATCCGCGCGGTTTGCCCGAGGCCTGCGCTCGCGCCAGAAAATCGGCTTCGAGATGCTCGCGTTGTAGTTTGAAAAGGCGCCGGGCCTGGTCTTCACTGAGCCGCGGTCGTCCAAGCCACAGCACCGCCGCTCCCAGCACAACCAGGACTGCCACTCCCCCAACGATCCACAGAATCGTCATGGCTCACCCTCCCAGGAGATCACGCACCCTCATTCAGTGTAGACTGAAGCGAGCGCGACATCCATGGCCGGGAGCGAAGTGTTCGGGCGAGCGTCCCTCGCGGGAGGGGGACAGGGGTAGCCAGGGAGGGGGCCCTGAGCTTACCCCTGTTGTGCGGGAGGAGGTGTGCGTTCCAGGAGAAGAGCCGTGCCGCCCTGCTATGTGACGCAGCCCTGTCACGGTTTTTTGGGTGGGAAGGTGTGATCCTCGATCTGCACACACCGCGAGAATTCTTCAAGGGTCATTTTTCCTGCGGCGACGGCATCCAGTTGTTTCTTCTTGACCGTGAAGATGATCTTTCGGGGGAGGACCACGGCGGTCGATGTGGGACTCGGTTTCTGTTTCTGCTCGGATAGACGGAGGCCCCGCTCCAGGAAGGTGCGCGCACGTTCCATCGATTGCCGGGAGGCGGCGAACTGCTTCTGTTTTGCCTGGAGTTGTGCCAGCTGACCGAAATAATCCGCCATCAGGTAATAGAGGGGAGCCTCGCGCTCGGTGAGGTCTTTGGTCTCGTCAGCCATTTTGAGGAAGCGCGTGAGCGCATGCTCCAGCGCTTGTGCGGCGGCCTCGCTCTTCCCCTGGCGCATGTGCAATTCAAACAGGAGGAGCGAGCCCCGGATATCCTTCAACTGGGGGGCCAACTCGCCCCGTTCGCGGATGGAGCGATCCAGCTGCGACAGCCGGGGGGCAGATTCCGATTCGGCGACGGCGCCCATCGCCGACTGATACCGGTACGAGTCGAGATATCCCTCGGGCACCGTCGCAGAGGGTTGCTTTCGAAAGGGGGGGCTGGGAGGAGCCACGGGGGGCGCGGGGGAATAGCCCGGCTGGGTCACGGGGGGCCTCGGCGGACTCGGAGGGAGCATCCCTGGCGCGGAACGATTTCCTGGAGCGGGAACCTTCTCGCTTCCCGTGGTGTGGCAGGTCGAACAGTTGGAGCCGGTGGTGATGGTGAAGGCGAGCGTGAGGTACTCGTTCTCGGGCAAGGTCTTGAAATTGGTCCCGTTCTCCGCCAGGAGTTTCACAAGCAACTCGCGCAGACTGGGACGAGCAACAGGTTCCCTGGGAGCGGAGGTGGCTTTTTCGCCGCGCAGTTCGGCAAGGGCCTGATCCCAGGCGCTCAGGGGTTTGCTGACCGGCTTGACGGCAGGCCGGGATTCGTCGGGCCACACCCCTTCCCAGCGCACGGAATACACCACGCCATAACCGTTGAGGTAAACGCCGTCGGCAGTCGGCACCCAGGCGGCGTGGTGGGCATCGGTCAAGGTCCAGGTCCACATGGCCCGGTTGGCAGCGGTCAGGCCGCCGAGCAGGTCAGGGGAAAGCCGCTTGAAGTCATTGGGGTCGTTGCGGGTCTGCAAGGTGCGATTGAGGAGCAAGCGAAAGACCGCGATGTCCTCATACATCTTGTCGCTGGGAGGTGCGGCAGCAGTCGTAGGCGGGAGATCCTTCTGGGCGTGAACTCCCGCGGTCTGGAGCAATAAGCTGGCCAGAACCAGCACGCCAGGCAAAGTGCGCATCATTCTTTCTCCTTTCTGGTTGGGAACTGGGCGAGGTAGAGGGCGGTGAGATCACGCTGGGTGAGCGTCCAGCGGTGCGTCGCCTGATCCTGCACCTGCTGCAGCTCGTGCTGCAGGCGTTGGATCTGGGCAAGGCGGGCCTCGTCGCGATCGACCACATCCTGGGCAAGGGCCTGGATCAAATCGCTCAGCATACGCAGTTGTTCGGGATCGATCGGGGGGGAATCCGGGGTTTTTGTCGCGATCTGTGGAGGGGAGGGGAGAGGAGTCGGCAGCACGGGCGCTCCCCAGCGGACAACGACCTGATCACGATCAGCCTTGATTTCCAGGCGCAGTACCAATGCCCCAAGCGCGACCAGCACACAGGCCGCCAGTGCTGCCAGGGCAACCCGACGCCAACGCCGCTCGTGTTGGTGCTCGCGCCGGGCTACTTCCGCGAACAGGCTGGCCAGATCGATCTGCACCCGGGGCGCTGACGGGAGCGCGCCGAGCACCTGACGAAGTTCTCCGAGGGTAGCGCGACACTCCGGGCAATGATGCAGATGGTTGTCCACCGCCACTTGCTCGTCGGCAGAGAGCGCGCCGGTTAAATGGAGAGGAAGAAGATCTCTGATGGCGGTGCAATTCATGAGTGATTCTCCTGGGCAGACCAGCCGTGTTGGCGCAAGCGGGCGCGGAGATGGTGCAGGGCGGCGGCGAAGCGCGATTTCAGGGTGCTGGCGGGCGTATGGGTGCGCCGGGCAATTTCCTCGAAGTTCAGTCCCTCGTCGTGATGCAGGGCGAGCACAATTCGCTGCGACTCTGGTAATTCGGCGATGGCCTGCGCCATCAGGTCCTGGAGTTCCTGCTGCAGACATTCCTCGTCGACCGGGGCAGCGGTGCCGGGTTGATCGTGTGCGGGCAGGAGGGCCAGGGGCCAGCGTTCCCGGCGAGCCGCATCGCGCGCCACATTCAGGGCGATGCGGTAGAACCAGGCGGCGAACTGCCCATTTTCCCGATAGCGTTCCCGCGCCAGGTAGACGCGCAGAAACACCTCCTGGCAGAGATCCGCCACGCGATCGGGTTGTCCCGCCACGCGAAAGAGGAAGCGGGCGAGCGGTTGTTGCCAGTCCCGCACCAGTTCGGCGAAGGCCACTGGGTCGCCGCGTTGCCAGCCAGCGGGTGTGTGGTATTCGGCTCGTCCCATGGCCCTCTCTTTCTGCTGCCTTGCCTCCTGTGATTAGAACGCAGGTCGGCGGCAGAGTGACGAAATTCTTTTTCAGACTTTCGTTTCGCCGGGAGTTTGGGCGCGCGCCCTTGCCAGCGACAAGTCCGAAGAGAGGAATGGTCGCTTTTTGCTCCTGGCGCTGCTACAGTCACCGGGGTGAATCGAATTCGGGAGGCCCGGGGAGACGATCGATGCTGGCGTTGCGGTTCTGGCTGGTGCTTGGTGCGGGGCTGTGTCTTGTCGATAGCGCGTGGGCGGCGGACTGGCCGCACTGGCGCGGGCCGAGGCGCAACGATCTCACACCCGAGACCTCGGGGTGGACAGGGAAGGAGTGGGTGCCCCAGAAACCGAGCTGGCAAGCGAAGGTGGGGATTGGAGCGAGCAGTCCGCTGGTGGTCGGAGACCGGGTGTACACCCACGGGCACGAGGAGGACGCGGATGTGGTCCGGTGCCTGAATCTGGCCGACGGCAAGGAACGCTGGGCGGTCCGTTTCCAGGCCCCCCTTTATGGGCGTTATCACGAGGGGGATGAGGGGATCTATTCGGGGCCCTCCTCAACTCCGGAATACGACGCCGTCAACAACTACCTGTACATCCTTGGAGTGGATGGCGATCTCCGCTGCCTGGACCTTGGGGCCAGCGGCAAGGAAGTGTGGCATCGCAATCTCTACGTCGAGTACAAGGTGGGCAAACGCCCGCGCCTGACACGTGCTCCCCAGCGTGATTATGGCTATACGAGCAGTCCTCTGGTGCAGGGCGACTGGGTGGTGGTGGAAGTGGGCTCCACAACCCAGGGAACGCTGATCGCCTTTGCAAAGAAGACGGGGAAGGAAGTGTGGGCCTCGCAGTTGAAAGAAGAAGCGGGCCACACCGGGGGACCGGCGCCCATGCAGGTGCAAGGGATCCCCTGTGTCGCGGTGATCACGCAACGGAACCTGGCGGTAATCCGCCTGGATGCGGGGAAGGAAGGCCAGACGGTGGCGACCTTTCCGTGGGTAACCGACTTCGCCAACACCATCGCCTCGCCGGCGGTGTTTGGCGATTCCGTTCTGCTCACCGCTGCATACAATCACAACACCCTCTGTCGAGTGCGGATCACTCTCCAGGGAGCGAAGGAGGTGTGGCGTGCGGATGCTCCCTCCAAGGTGTGCACCCCCGTTATCCACGAGGGCAAGATCTACGTCGCCTGGCGCCGTGTGCGCTGTCTGGACTGGGACAGTGGCAAGCAAGACTGGGAGGGTGGCACGTGGGGCGATCCCGGTTCGTGCATCGTGACGAGCGACGGCCGCTTGATTGTGTACGGAGCGAACGGAAAGCTGGCTCTGGTGGAAGGGGCGAAGCGATCTCCCACCGCCTACAAGGAGTTGGCGGTGGTGGATCGCCTGTTTCGCACCCACGCCTGGCCACACGTGGTACTGGCGAACGGTCGTGTGCTCTGCCGTGATCGTGCGGGCAACCTCGCCTGTTTTCCCTTGCCGCGTTAACTTACCAGAACTCCAACCTCGGAAGTCAGCGTCAGCGGAGACTGTGTGATCGGTTTTCCTGGCGATACCACGCTTCGAGGCGATCCATGAACTCCTCATCGCCCGCCACCACCAAATTGCCCCAGATGCGCCACTTCCCTCCCAGGTTATCATCCGGATCAAAGCGCCACGGGGCATCCGGAGTGGGTGAACGGAGTTGCTTGATCCAGAGAATGCCTTTCCATTCCGGGGTGAGACCGCAGTTCGCCTTGCAGGTTCTGGCAGAGATCTCCTGTAGTGACACCCTGGAGTCGGTGATAAACACGCCTCCAAATCCGTCAGGCTCAGGTTGGCAGTGTAACCCGTGGGCCTCGGCAAAGGACTGCAGTTCCTCCGCCGTAGCAAAGGCGATCTGCCTGGACTCGTGGTGACGGGCGCATTGAATGCTGACGAAAAGGAGTATTCCGCCGAGCAGGACGATGGCGCTCACCAGGGCAGGGCGTTTGGAACGTCGCAAGAGGGCGATTAACAGCAGCATAAGGTTCACTTTCATAGAAAAGGGGTCAATTGGACTCTTTCCGGCGCACCCTGGGCACGGGGCGATGCTTACCCCGACGCGGCGGACATCGGGGTAAGCGGTGAACAGAGCGAGGCGATCCGTGGTGATTCTTCCCACGCAGAGACTGCGTGGACGGACACGCTTGACGGGTGAACGCGGTCAACTCCTGCGCCGGTCAAGCTTCTCCAGCAAGGAGACAAGCAGGCTGTCCGAGACGACCTCATTGGAGCCCGCGAACACCTGATCGAGTGCCGCGGTTGGAAGCGGGAGCATGGATTCTGTGGAAAAACCCGTGAGACGTGTACCTGCGCTCAGGGTTTCCTGCATCACGCCGTCGTCCTGATGCTCGTAACCGAGGACGTGTCCCATTTCGTGCATGATCACAGTTAAGAGATCCATTTTATCCTGTTCGCCCTGGTTGCCCGGCGTGGTGAACTCGCTATCATCGCCCGGGGTCGGATCGACGAACCAGCCCCAACCCGCGGCGTTGTCGTCCAGCCAGATGGTGTTGCCGGCAGCCATTCCAAGCGTCGTCCCACCCAGGTCGGTAATGCGGATGGCGAGGTTGGAGAGGGACGACGTGTCCACGCCGACGGCCTGCCAGCGGTGGAACGCTTCGGTCAGGACAGGGGCCATGTCAGAGTGGGCCAGCTGCGGCACGGGCTGGTCTGCCGGGCTGGCAGTGACGGCCACGAGTGAGCTGGCTGGGGCTTTCAGGACCACCCGCACCGCGTCGGCCACCACGTTTCCGTTCGCCTTGTCGCTGAGCTGCACCGTGAACTTCCCGTCCGGGCCCACGATCGCCGTTCCCAGCGTCTGGAAGTACGACCCGTAACCGAAATCGACGTACGTGGCCGGCGTCTGTCGCTGATCGACGGTCGCCGACACGCCGCCGAAAGAATAGGTTGCGTTCGTGGCGTTCTTGCTGTTCGGCTTCCAGGTGGCCATTACTTCGTAGGTGCCCGCGGGTAGGTTGGAGAAGGACCAGGTGGCCTCGTTCGCCCCGCTCCCCTTGGCGTGGTAGCGGGCGTCGCCACCGAGCCCGCCGTTGACGTAGTTTTTCCAGCCCCGCCCGGTCTCCGAATAGCCCGCGGTGCCGTTGTCGAGGGTCCGGATGACGGATTCGACCTGGATCGCCCCCTGGTAATCCCCGGTGGTGGTGACGGTCATGAGGAACCCATCAATGCCGGCCTCGTTGTGGAAGGTGTCCGTCCCGAAGTAGCCGGTGCCCGTCGCAAAGTACCCGCCGACGAACAGGTTCGAGCCGGACACGGCCAGCGTTCCGCCAGCGTCTTGGGTGGTGCTACCGGTTCGCCCGTCCCCGCCGAACTGCTGGGCCCATTGCAGCGTGCCGTCGTCCGCGCTGTACGCGGCCACGAACCCATCCTCATCCCCCCGAGCGGTGAAGGAGTACACGCCCGCGCCCGGGTCGAAATCGACAGCGAATGGCGAGATCGTGCTCCCGCCGAACTCCCCCGTCATGATGAGCGAACCGGATTGAATCAGCAGATCGTTGACGATGTCATCCTGCTGGCCCGCGATGTGCTGCGTCCACGCCAGGCCATCGCCGGTCGCGCTCAGGCGGCCGAAGATGATGTCATTGTTCTGTTGCCCTGTGTATCCGAGGGCGTCCCAGTAGTGGGAGAGCGAGAGGTAGGTGCCGGTGGGGGCAGCGGCGATTCGGATCACGCCCGCATCAACGAACTGCGCCAGGGATTGGAAGGTGCCGTCGGCGTCGTAGCTCACCAGGTAACCGTCGCCGCTGAGGGGCTGGTTGGTGACGCCCTGATCGGTCAGCATGGTCGAGGTGCCCTCGACTGGCGCTGTCCCGCTGAAGCCGCCGCCCACGTAAACGACGTCCGCCCCGTCCCGATTGACCACGGCCAGGTCCGAGTAGCCAGTCGCGAACTGTCGCTTCCACAGGAACGTCCCGTCCGGCCCCCACTTGGCGAGCGCGGCTGTACCCGCGCTCGGGTCGAGCGTGTCGCCGGCGTCAGAGGGGTCCGAGGGATCGAGGTCAACAGCTTGACTAAACGCGAGTGCCATGTAGATCGAGCCGTCGGTTCCGATGGCAATGTTGCCGTAGCGGCCGATCTCGACCTGCCACACGGGCGTGAGTCCGCTCCCGGTATCCTGGAACTTGGCCAGCCAGAAGGTAGCAGCCGGGGGCTGAGCGGGCTGCGTTGCGTCCATGACATACAGGTAATTGTTGCCGTCGGCCGAGTAGGACTTGACGTCCCTCACGAACTGGCGGCCGCCGGTCGGAGCCGGGCCGAACAGGTCCGCGGC
>JAKOSN010000013.1 GCA_029777335.1 Planctomycetota bacterium | reverse complement strand
GGCAAGCTGTTGGCGAGACTGGCCCACAGGATTTCGAGCTCGGCCTTGATCTGCCGCAGGAGATCGGATCGCCGGGCCTCGGCATCATCGGCCTGAGCACACGCAGTCAGTAACCACCCCGGGAAAAAGGCGGTGAACTCCGAGCGTGTAATGTCACGCCGTTCCCGCTCGCTCCAGATCCCCTTCGCGGTCCTCGCCACCAGGGCGAACTGTGCTGGCACAAGCCGAGCGAGGATCTCTCCCACGGTGTCTGTATAGGTCGGTGGCGGTGCGGGGCGATCGGCCTCCTCGGCAGCCCATACCAGGATCGCCCCGAGGAGTTTCTCCGCGTCCGTGACCTCGAACTCCCCCGGTGCGTGGAGGCGTAGCAGGCGGATGGTGTCTGTCCGAGAGCGGGGTGATCCGGTCAGTGTTGGGCTATCGAGGGCCTTGCCACATCGAGTGATCGCGAGTGAGAGTGTCACCTTGCCGGAAGGAGTTCGCCGGCAACCACCTGGTCGAAGCGTGAGACTCCCCAGGGGCCAGATGGGGGCAGACGTCGGGACTCCTCGCCCTGGTGTCTCCTCATCATCCTCGGATTGCTGGCGGAGCAGCTCCTCGGCGATTTGCTCAGCCATCGCATAGAGTTGGGGGGCTGGGCCCTGGGGGCCTGTCATGGTCTGCCCATCACGCACTGTCGGCGCTGGCGTGGGTTGTTCCCCATTGCGCGGCAAGGGCTCTGGTTCGCAGGCCCGGCTCGACCAGATTCCGTTTCCGTTGCGATCGAGTTGATGATAGTTGAATCCGGCGATGGTCTCCGTGGTGGTTTTCACCCTGCAAAAGTACAGGCCATTTCGATCCTTCCTGCAGCCATTCTCAGTGCTCCCGCAAAGCGGACACCGAGACTTGTTTTTCACGGCAGAATCGCTCATAATAAACGCGTCCCTGTTGATTCGCACGCATGGCAGCAGTCCTCAGCACACCCCGCCAACAACGCTATCGGCGGGGTGTGCCCTTTTCACACGGCATCCCTGCCGATGACTCGACTCCTGTTTCAATCTAGTGCGGCGCGGTGTTACTTCACGGTCGCGATCGCCTTCTCGGCTCGCGGGGTTCTCGTTTTGCGACTCGACTACTCCTGAGATCAGACGGTTACTTCGCGACGGAGATCTCCCGCTCAGCTTGCGGGGTGCTCTCGGCGCGCTCGTTCGAGCTGGCCAGGCGTTCCAACCAGCGGCGCAGACGGGGCGTGATCGTTGGATCGGCCAACGCCCGTTCGATGACTCGGTCGAGCGGGTCAGGACATACCGGGGGCGCAGGGGGAGTGCGTTGTGTTTTCATGGCACACCCCCTCACTTGATGCCGTGAATCAGGGCGTGTTCCAGTTCCTCACGGGGTATCTTCCGTAGTCGTCCGTAGCGGATCGCCTTGATCCGGCCCTGCTGCATCATGCGATAGACGGTGGGCGGCTGCAGGCCCGTCTGGTGGGCAAACTCGGCAACGGTCACGTAGCGGGTCGATGCGGGAATGGCGGGAGATTCCGGACTAGGCATGAACCACCTTGCTCCATGGCGGCTTCCTGCCGACGGTGTTGGTGACTGTTTGCGGGGCTGGAAACCCACGTCACCGATTTGATTGGATCAACTGTATCTCTTATACGGCTTCACAACAAGACCACATGCAGAGAAATTGGTGGTTTTTTGTACCGTTCAACATTTGGAGTAGCTCCAGGTCGGATTCAATTCCTTCCAACCTGGACCACGGTGGGCTGCGATGGACTTGGTGACGCTACCACTTCCCTGGAGCAACTGAAGG
>JAKOSN010000089.1 GCA_029777335.1 Planctomycetota bacterium | reverse complement strand
TTCGTGGCCGCTGTTCACCCCATGAACACCCCAACTGGCCAGACCCTCCAAGACAACGGATCGAAAGGGCATCAATTACCGGGGTCGCCTGGGGCGGCGTGCCTGCTATCCGCCCAGCCATGCCCGGTAGAGCGGCAGGGGATCGTCGTATCCGCCCATCACCGCGACGAATTCGAACCCCTGGAACGCCTGGCGGTCGCCTCCGGCCAGGTCGGCGGCGGCTGCCCGGTAAAACTTGTGCATCAACTCGCCAGCCGTGAAGTGCCCGGCATCAGCCCGCAAGTCCGCCACCTGCCAGTCGGCCCCCGCCCCGCCCGAGGACCCCTGGTAGAGGATGAGCACCCGATCGCAACAGAGGACAACCTCGCCCGGGTCCCAGGAGTGCGCCTCGGGATCGGGCGACTCGGCGTCCCACTCCTCGTACGTCTGGCGGATGCGGGCCTCGAACTCGTCCCGGGACAGATCAACCGGGCCGACGAACGCCCAGTGGGCCGGGAACAGGTCGTATGGCAGCCCTTCGCCGTACAGTTGGCGGTGGGCCGCCCGCACCTCCTGGGCTGCCACCCGGACTCGCTCGACCAGATCCGAGATCGATGCCCCGGTCGGTTTACGGCTCGCCATCAGATCCTCCTGAACTCCAGGGACCGGCAGGGGGTTGGAGCGGCTCCACCCTGCCTGAAGTCGTAACGCGGAAGGACCGTAATCCGTCGGAGGCCCCACTCCTCAGCGCCCTCCGAGGGGGGACCGCCTCCCTCCTTCTACCTGTGGACCTCTCATCGGTCCCCAGGCGGAGGCGGCCGAACGACCCCGCTCAACAGCCGCGGGGGCTCGGTGGGCTACACATCTGGGAAAGCGCTCATGCCCCCGCGGTCTGCTGCAGCACCTGGTTCGGCGTGCCTACAGCTTGCCAAACTCCGTCGGCTCTGACACCTGCCCGCACGCCGCACACGCACAGAAGCAGAGGAACTCGTTGAAGTACTCCTCGTACTGCCAAGTCGGCTCGTCGAGGAAGACCTCGATGGCCCCCTCCCAGAACAGGAACGCGACCAGAACGGTGAACTCCTGTCCGGAGCACCTGCGGCACGCGAACGCCGGCCGCCGGCCCTTGCCGCGGATCTTGCTCGGACTCCCGAGCCGCGCGTGGTAGCCATGCCGGTCGGTGTCCAGCAGCTCGATGATCGACCCACACGAGCCGCACTTGAAGCCGAGCGGGCCGACGATGGTGTCCCCACAGTCGGGCGCCTCGGAGTAGTCGCTGAGCCGATGGCCGAGCAACTGGCCTGTGCCGTGCCCACAGCCGCACGCCAGCACCCAGGCCGAGTGCGGTTCGTCGCGGGGGTCGGCGATCAGGGCGCCGAACTTTGCCTTCACGGGGTCGAGCTTCGCGTCGATCCGGTCGCCCGGCAACGCCGCTGGCGTCAGTCGGAAGTCGGCCACACAGGACGGGGCCTTCGTCCGCAGACGCTTTTCAAGCTGTCGGCGAGTCATGGAACGCCGCGCCTCCGATGGCCGAACGACTGCGTTCACCTGCTGCGGCGGCTGGTGAGACTTTGAAGCCCGATTTCACGTAATGCCGCCGCAGTCAGGTGCAACTTTTGGTTCGGCGGCGCGACGGATGCCACTACCGCTGCACACGCGACATTTACCAGAACCGCCGCACCTGACACATCCAGTTGAATCACCGGAACTGTTGCGAAGGCAGTAGCATTTTCCCGAGCCAGCACATTGAACGCAAGCGCTCGCAGCACCTGTTTGTTCCCATTCAAGGGTTCGTTGATGGCGAGACTCGTGAAAACGAGGGCCATGCTTGCTTACAATTTCCACCCGCGCATCATTAAACACATATAGCTCAAGAGGACGTGGGCCGTCACCGGGCTTGAAATGTCCGGTGTGTCGAAAGCGCACGACCCACCCCATCGTGCGAGTGTCAACGTCCGGCAAGAGCTCCCAGTTGTCCGCGTCCGAGCCGAGCCGCTCTCGCAGGTGAACCGACGCGAGCCACACAGCCTCTTGCTCGTCCATTGGTTCCACCTTCCTCGCCGAACATGTTATTAGATTGCGCAGGCGCAATCTAATAACATGTTCCCTCCGGCAGCAACACACCACTGAAGTCTTACCCTTGCAGAGACTTAGAATCTGGGATTCCCTTCTTCCCGCGCATTCTATCCCACTAACGGACGTTGCGCTCGACCTCAAGCATCCACCGAGCTTTGCACACCCTCGCCGCCCTTATTCAGCACGTGCGCGTCGATCTTCGTCGTAGCCACGCCTTGTGTCCCAGCCATTCCTGCATCGTCTGAATGTCCTGCCCCGCTTCCAGTAAATCCCTGACGCAGGAGGGTCGAAACGCGTGACTGACCACACGTTTGACCAACCCAGTCGCGGTTCCAGGAACAAACACCTTCAGGATGGGTGGGGTATTCAGAGGCGACCTCATTGGACGTTTGAAGTTATTCTGCTGCCAGAGCGGTGTCAATCAGAATCGAACCTCTTCTTCTCCTCGGTCGGTTCCCAATCGCGCAGGTGCCACGGCCGGTTTTGTGATCCCTTGCACAGGTAACCCGGCGGTGAGCCTCTCTCCATTGAACGCTCACCGCCCTGTGTCACTCGATGGTCACTGGCTTTCGTTCCGGGAGCGGATACTCCATGATCTCCATCAGCAGATCCAACTCCGACGGCGGCTCCAGCAGCGGCACCAGGTTGGGCAGCGAGTAGTAGTCGCCGTTGAAGTCGAACGTCGTCAGCAAAATGCCCGCCTTCTTGCACTGCTCCTGCAAACGCGTGGAACTCTCCGGGACACGCACAATGCACACTCCCGGATCGGCCTGCAATTCCCGGCGATAGCGCTGCAACGCATCGACAAAGTAGGGCGGATCGTATTCCTCCTCGTCGGTGACCAGGATGATCTGCTCCACATACTGCTTGCGCCGGCGCATCACCTCCAGGGCCACTCCACACGACGTCATCCCGCTGGCAGTGATCCCCTGGAACGCCTTGTTCCACGACGCCAGATCGCGTCCCTTCGCCTGGATCGGGTAGGCCAGCTTGTCGAAGGCGTACACAAAGAGATCCTTCTCGCAGATCGTCGAGATCATCGCGCCCAGACGCTTGCCAATCTCGATCGCCAGTTCCATCGATCCGCTCTTGTCCACCAGCAGAGCCGTCGGCCGCGAGATCCGTCCCTTTGCCTTGAGCTGAACGTCCGCCACCTCCTCCAGCTTCTGGCGCGTGTCGCTGTCGACCTTCACCGCCTTCATCGCCTCCTCGGCCTTGAAGGTGCTCACGCGCTTGTCCTTCTTTGCCAGCTCCAACTTCTGGTCGATGAGCGCCTTCAGGTTGATATCGGTCATCGCTCCCCGACGCTGCAACAACGCCAGGTTATTGATGACCTCCATCGGCGACATGCGCTCAATCAGGGCGGCCAGCGTGGTCGGCGTGACTTCCGGCAACACCGAGACGGCAATGCGGAAGGGGATCTTCGCCCTGGCGATCACCTCGGCCATCTCCAGCGGAGTCGTTGCCTGCGCCAGCTTCTTCAGGCCGTGCAACCGCGAATCCGCGGGCGGATTGTCGTCAAACAGAATTTGCTGCGCCCGCTCCCCCGGCGCGATATGGAGCAACGCATAGAGTCGCTTGATCGCCTTGCGGGCGATCAGCACGGTGCTGTCAAACCACTCCGGGTTCACCTCCCGCTCGCGCAGATAGCGCACAATTTCGGTCTTCAAAGAACGTGGTAAGTTACGCTGAAGCCCGCGCTCGGCGACCACCTCGCGAACCCCGTTCTCGTTGAGGCGTGTCTCCTTCACCCCGTGGATGAAATCGACCAACCGTACCAGCTGAAACGGCGGAAGTGCACGTAGCAACGCCAGCCCCACCTCGCGATGCCCCTCAAAGCTCGACAAACACAGCGTGATGACGAACATTTCCTTGTGATCGCGCACCTCCCCATGCTCGCGATACCAGGCTGCGAGATGCACATAGAAGAGTGGATCGGTCGTCACCATGGTGCTGTGCAACGGCCACAATTCGTCCAGCTGACGATGCGGAGTCTTGAGCAGCGTGTTGAGCAGGTCCAGACGCAAATCCTGCTCGCTCTTCTTCGGTTTGCTGTCCGGCACGCTCGCCAGGCGCTGGGCCACCTGGTGCTGCTCCAGTGCACTGACAACGGACTGTCCCAACCGATTGAGATGCTGGCTCTGCTGCTGAATATCGCTGCGCAGACCGTGCACGACCTGCTGCATCTCATCGAAAAGCGTCTCAAAGCGCGAGCCGTGGCGGGCGAGTGCATCTCCCAGCGCCGCCAACCCCGCCAGCCCCGCCTCCTGGGCCTGGGAAAGTCGCTCCAGTTGATTGAATGCCAGCCCCTGGAAGAGTTCGCGATCGGTCTCCACCTCGCGGCGGAAGAAGTAGCGGGCCGCCACGACCAGCAAGGGCAGATCCGCCTCGGTCCGCAAGGTGAGCAGCCGCGCCAGGGCAGGATAGCCCGCCTCGCGCACCAGCCCCGCCATCTCGTGCAGCAAGTGTTCCTGCGCCTGCAGAAGACTTTTCGGATCGGCAAAGCGAGCAAAACGCCCCGTCTGCCGGGCCAGTGCCTGAGGATCGATCCCCCCGCTGTCGAGCAGCCCTGCCTTGCGGGCAGTGCGCAGCTCCTGCAGAGCCGTCTGCCGCAGGGTCCCCTCGTGCCCCGCCAAACTCGTCACTGGCGTGGAGGCGAGGAACGCCTGCACCTGCTCGCGGAACCCCTGATCCTCACTGCGCGAGAGGGTGACCTTCACGCGCTCCCACCAGGAATCGCCGGCGAGGGCGATTTCCAGAGCGCGCCAGGCCTGTTCGTTGGCCCGCGTCAGTGCCTTGCTCAACTTCTGGCTGTGATCGATAAACCGATGTGTGAGCAACCCGACAACGCTCTCCCCCGCCTGGGCCCCGGCGGAGATTCCAAGCGTCTGACAGGCACCCTCAAGAACCTGCTGCACCGCCAGGATGGATAGCTGCTGAAGAATGGCCATGATCGCTGCGTCCCCGATCCAGGAATGTGTCGCGAAGGAGTTGGCAGGGCGCCCGGATGACGAGTCGGTGCCCGAACTCTCCGCTAACCAGGGACAATCTTATGCGGTCGCGGGTTCAGAGGAGGACAGCGGGGGAGAATACAACACCAGGCGCACTTCCTGCACGCTCGTCAAGCCGCGGAGCAGCAACCGCGCCAGAAAGCGCACCATCGTATCCAGACACACCTCTGGCGCAAACCCCCCCGCCCCCGTTCCCAGCAACGGAAAGGCGATGGTGCGCACATAAAGGGTGTCCGCGTGATAAAAGCAACTGGCGAGGATATCGGCAATTAGATCGCGGCTGGGACAAACGCGCCGTTCCACATTCCCTTCCAGCGTGATGCCATGAAACACAAAACGCGCCGGCAACTGACCTGCGGGTGTCACCACCACGCGTCCTGGCCGCACCGGGACAAACCGGCGCGCTTCCTCGACATACCCTGGCCCCGCCGCCAGCCGTAATGCTGCCGCCACGCCCCGTGGATTGGGAACCTCCTCTCCCATCGTCAGATGCCCATCCTCGCTGCTGACCAGGGCATCGACGTGTTGCTCCGCCAAACTCCCCGCCAGGATGCGCAGCACGCGCCCCCCAGGGAACTCGTAGACATCCGGGTGCGTCAGTTCCTCACGGCGGTGCAGATAGACTTCGCGGCGTCCCTCGTAGCGCGCCAGGTAGGGCGCCAGATCCACATCCTCGCTGGCATACCAGGGCGACAGCTTCCCAGGTCCTCCCTCCAGTTGCCGTCGCACCTCCTTGAAGGACTGAAAACGCTCGCTCGGCGCCTTGGCAAGACAGCGTTCGAGGACCTCGCTGATATGCGCGGAGAGATGCGGAGCGCGCGTGCGCGGCGGAATCAACGGCTCGGTCTTGTGGCGAAACAGAATGGTGAACGCGGACGGTCCCTCAAAGGGAGTCACGCCGGTAAGCAGATGGTAGAAGGCCGCGCCAAAGCTGTAGATGTCGGCCCGCGTATCGACCCCATGGGGATCCTCGGCCTGTTCCGGGGCCATGTAGTAGGGCGTTCCCATCATCCCCCCGCCATGCAAGGTCAACTCCGGCTGCCCCCGCGTCTCCCGCGCCAGGCCAAAATCGGCGACGTGGGCGTTCCCCTGCGCATCCACCAGCACATTCGAGGGTTTGAAATCGCGATGGATGATGCCCAGATCCGCCGCCGCCTGCATCCCTTCACAACAGTGAAGCATCCAGCGCCGCACTTCCTCCTCGGAAAGCGGTTCGCGCCGACGATCAAGCAACTGTTGCAGATTCTCCCCCTCAATCCACTCCATGATCAGCAGGGGAAAGCCATCGGGCAGGAGTTCACAATCGTGGACCGCCACCACATGGGAAGAGCGAATCTGCGCCAGGAGGCGCGCCTCGCGCAAAAAGCGGTCGGGGGACGCCCCCGGGAGCATGACCTTGAGCGCGACCAGGCGGTCGAGGGTGCGATGGCGCGCCCGATAGACCACCCCCATGCCGCCCCGTCCCACCTCGTGGAGCAGTTCATAACGCGACAGCAACGCCGAGTGCGCCGGAGTGGTCAACCCCGGCCAGGTCGACGGATTGGAGGCGAGCTGCGTCGTGTCCATGCTTACTACTGTAACGTCTGTTCAGTATCGCGACAAGACCGATGATTGGCGGCGAGCGGCCTGCCCCAGAGTCGAGTTGCCAGGGAGCCCCTGTTTCGGTCGAGGTCGCCTTGCTGCAGTGATCCTACGAGCCCACGCTGGTCCCTGTATCGGCGTCGTCGGCACCAGGGAGGGAGTGCAGGCTCTTGCCGCGCGAAGCGAGGAGGGCGGCGAGGTGATCCACCGCCAAACGAGGTTCGTCCATCACCAGGCTGTCCATCTCCTTGAGAATGAAGTCGCTCAGATCGTCGCCAATCCAGCCCGCCTCGACCAGGTGCTTTCCAATCTCTTCCAGGCAATGATCGCGCAGACGGGTCGTCTGGCGCGAGATGTTCCCCTCGTGGACCCCCAGCAGAGTGGCCACCTGGCGCTGACTGAGACGATAGCGAAGGCGCAAGCCCAGGATGAGCAAGGCATTGTCGGCGAGCGTTCCGAGCCATTCGCGCGCCGCCTGACGAAACTCCTGATGCCAACGACTCTCGCTATTCACGGGCAGCGGCAACTCCACCCCTCCCAGTTCATCCTCGGGAAGCACCTGCAAGCCCTTCGCCTGGCGTAATTCAGAGATGTGCTTGTTTTGAAAGACGCGGATCAGCCAGGGGACAAGGGGACGCTGACCGTCGTAGCGCGCCAGAATCGGGAGTGAGCCCTCCTTCTCGCCGGCCAGCAGATAGCCCCAGAAATCGGCGACGGCCGTTTCCTGGCGCTCCTGGTTGCGAGGATAAAGCCGCACGGCGCGCGCCCGCAGGGCATCCAGGAGCAAACAATCCGCTCGATTCACGCGCAGCGCAAAGAGAGCCTCCCACGCCCGCGGCAATCGCTCCAGGCAACCACACACCAGATACCAGTCGCCCGCGTGCAAACTGGCCAGAAAAGCCAGCCAGTTGACGTGTTCGCCCTCCTTGGCCCGTTTGGCCTCGTAGAGATCATGCGCCCGCTGCAGGTGGCGCAAGAAGCTCTCGTAGGGGAGGGGAATCATCGGCCAGCGCAGCCGGCAAAAGTGATACACCAGGGCCTTCTGGCTTGCTTCGGGCAGCGGGGATCGAATCGCGACAGAGGTCATTGGGTGGGTTCCTACTAGCCATCCTCCCCAGCGCCCTCAGCGCTGCGGCACGAACACAAGTATCTCAACACGAGCGGGGGGCAACAGTTCGCGCTCCACTACCGGCGACCGTGTGGTCCCCATCCCCAGGGTGGTGACGGCCCGTGATTTCCAGCCACCCCAGACGGGAGCGACGCGCGCCAGCACCTCGCCGACCTTCTGCGCCTGGTCCTGGGTGAGCGTTTTCGCATGCTGGCTTTCCTGATTTTGCGGATCGGCATAGGCGACCACCACCACCTCGGCGCCCTCGTGCCGGGTCAGCCCTTCGAGCCAGTCCTTGAGTGCCTGCAACCGTTCCTGTCCCTGGGTGGTGAGGACCGAGCGTCCCGGCTCGAAGAGATCTTTTTCGGCGAACCACTTACGATTGCGTTCCTGAGAGGGACGATCAAGCACCTCGCGCGGATTCAGGATCCCCCGCCCGACGAAGGGAACATTCTTCAATCCGTCCGCCCCGCGCTGGATCGATTCAAGGGTGACATGCCCTTGCTGCATCAAGCGTACCAGTTCCTCATACGCCTGGGGATCCTTGGCGAGTTTACCGAGTGTGCCCTGGCCGTCCACAATTCCATCGAGAGTCGCGCCCACCTGCCCGAGCACGTCGCCAAGTTCCTTGCTGGGACGCGAGGCCAGGAGGGCATTGTCGGCTGCGGGCGGTTGATCATTACTCCCTGGATCGATCTCCAGCACCTTGCCACCCAGCATCCCCTCACTGACGATCGTCACCGTGGCATTCTGTCGAACCAGGGGACGAAATTGCTCCTTGAGCCGCAAGCGCAACATCACCTGTCCCCCGGCCTTGCTGGGTGGTTCCAGCGCCACAACCTCGCCGGCATCGATCCCCTGGATGCGTACCCGGGTGCCAATTTCCACCCCGCGAATGGAATCAAACCCCGCGCGCACGTGGAAAACCTGTGACCAGAACCACTGACGACTTCCCACGGCAACCAGACCGGCCGCCGCCAGGGCACCGCCCAGCAGAACGATCAGCCCCAGAACGATCGCTTGCCACCGGGTCAGAGAACGCGACACGGCTGCCTCCTTCCTGAGAGAAGTCCGGCGCGACCTCTCTCGTGCATCTCGATCACCGTATTATAGGGCCGACCGGTCCGGGAATCTGTCACCTGAAAAAGCGCAAGCCTCTCGCGAACGATCGTTGTCCTTCATGGAAGGGGAAGAATCCTTGATGGAGGAACACCAATGAAGAAGTGGCTTTGTGGCACCGTGGCGTTGCTGGGCTTGTGGTTAGGTCTCGCCGTGCTGCCGGCCAGCGCAGCCTGGCACGCGCATGCAGGGAACCGCTGTGGTCCGGTGTATGGCCCGGCGTACGGCCCGGCGTACGGCCCAGCGACGGTACGCTACTGGGGGCCCAGCTACGGCGTTACCCCCTACTACGGCTCGTCCTTCTACTTCGGGAATGCCTATCCGTATTCAGGCGGCTTTTCGTTCTCCTACTCCCGCTACGGACAACCGTATCAGCACTACAACTCCTATCGTGGCGGTTACCATCATCACCACCACGGTCGGCGGTAATCCCGGCTGATCCGATCTGGTAACTCCGCCATGCACCGCGGGCAACGGGAAGTAACTCGTTGCCCGCGGTGTTTGCTTTCCACGCGTTACGAAAATGCACTCGGAAAGTGAATTTGTCCTTTGCATCGAGGCAGGGAGATTGCATATGATAAAAGAATTCTTTTCGGCGCAGGCCTATCCTCGCCTGGTAGCGATTCACGCTCGAAGTGGCGGAGTACCCTTATGGCGTCTACGACAAGCTTCAAACAGCAGTGTCCGAGCTGCGAAGCGATGGTGCCGATCCGCGACCCGGCTTTGATCGGGCGCAAGATCGAGTGCCCCAAGTGCAAATATCGCTTCCTGGTCGAGGAACCGGCCGACGAGGCCGACGGGGACGAAGAACCAGCCAAGAAAGGCAAGGGGGCGACGGCGGTCACCGCGAAAAAACCGGGCGCCAGCGGCAGCAAGGACAAGCCCGCTCTCAAAGGTGCGGAGAAGGGCTCGAAGAAGTCCTCCGACGGTGGGTCCTCCACCATGATCCTGGGCATCGGCCTGGCCGTGGTCGCCGTGGTGGTGATCGCAATCGGCGCCGTCGTCCTCTGGCCGAAGTCGGAAAAGTCCGGCGGCGGTGGGGGTGGCGGTGGTAACTACACCGGAGGGTCAGGCGACAATTCGGGGGAGAACGAAAACCCCGGCACCAGGCCGCCGGTCGCGGGGGGACCGAAACCCTCGACCGCCAACATCACCAACCTGCTGCCCAATGATTCCGAGGGAATCGTCAGCCTCAACCTGGACCAGATGCGCTCCAGTTCCGTCGGCAAGGCAGCTTTCCGCACGGCGGGCGCCTTCGACGGCGTCGCGTTCACGAAAAACTTCGGCTTTACCCCGCAACAGGTCTCCGAAGCCGTCGCCAGTTTCAGCACCTCGAACTCCTGGTCGTTCCTGGTGTTGCGCACGTCGAAGTCGGTCTTCATCAAGCAAAAAGATGTGATCGATGGGTTGCAACTGGTCGCCGCTCCCAAGAGCAAGGCGAGCAAGTTCGACTATTACGAGATCAAGGGGGGCCTCGATCCGTTCACCACCTACCTGTGCACCCTGGATGTCCCCGCAGGGAAACCGCTGCCCAAACTGGGTTTGCATTTCTACGATGAGCAGACCCTGGTGCTGGGGACCGTCTCGATCCTGGAGGATTTCCTCCAGCACAATCGCGCGTACGAACATAAATCCACTTCGCAGTCGAGTCCTTCCGCGCCAGAAACGGGGAGCGGTGGCTCGGGACAGCCGGGTGGAAACTCTGGCTTCCCCATGGGACCTCCGGGCGGAACGGGCTATCCGATGGGACCAGGCGGAACCACACCTCCAAGCGGTCCTCCGGGCTCGACCATTCCGCCGCCTCCGAGCGGTGGCCCCACTGGGATTAGTGGTCCTTCGACCAGTGGCCCCTCGACAGGTGGTCCCGGCACGCCTCCCACGCGGCCCGGTGGCCCTCCTGGCATGGGCACTGGCGCTCCTGGTGGTCCTCCGGGCATGGGTGCTCCGGGTATGGGGACCCCTGGGACAGGCGCTCCGAGCGGCGGTGGCAGCAGTGGGGGGAGTTCCACTCCCTCTGCCACGGCGGGGAACTGGTTGACCCTCCCCCAGCCGCTCAAGGATCTCTTTGACACGCTCGACGATGGCAAGGCGTTGATGACGGTCGTCCTTCGGCCCAATGTTCTCTCCCGGATCAGCAACGCGGTCAAGGGGGGAGACAAGGCCAGCGACAAGATCATCCTGTTCCGGGCCACCGCCGAACTCTTTGGCAACACGATCAAGGACTGGGAACGCACGGAGGGGGCGGGCTTCGCTGTTCTGGACTACCGCGAAAAGCACCTGGATGTCTTGCTTGCGTACCAGGCCAAGACCCAGGATCACACTGTGCAGGTGCAACGCGAGCTGGACAAGGCACTCTCGTCGTTCTGGTTCGACCTGGCCAAGAAATCGCTGGATGTGGATGTTGTTGTGAAATCGGGCCAGATCCCCGAGACGGGTGGAACGGGCGGAACGGGCGGAACGGGCTTCCCCGGTTATCCGGGATATCCGGGTGGAACTCCTTCGACCCCGCCCGGAACCGGCGTGCCTGGTCAGCCCTATCCTCCGGGCGTGGGTGGGACTGGCGGCGGCCCCGGAACAACTCCGCCGACTCCTCCGGGAATGGGCGGTGGCCAGCCCTATCCGCCAGGCATGGGCGGCCCCGGCGGCACGGGCCAGCCCTATCCTCCAGGCATGGGGGGTCCCGGTGGCACCGGTCAGCCCTATCCTCCAGGCATGGGGGGTGGCACCTTCCCGCCTGGAACCGGGGGCCCCGGTCAAGGAGGTCCCGGCCAGGGAGGCCCCGGTCAGGGACAGGGGGAAACGCCCCACTCCACCATCGAGGTCTTTGCTCGCGGCAAGACCCTGGTCATGCACGTCGACCTGGAACTGAAAGGCAAGGGAAGCGCCTCGTACGATCGGATCCAGGAAGAACTGGAACGGGCTGCCGTGCGGATCAGTGGCTCCGCCTCCATGATGCACCATCACTCGCGCATCCATGATCTGGCCGCAGCGCTGAGCCAGTTTACCGCCCGCGAGAAGCGTTTCCCGCGCGGCACTCTGGAACGGGAACTGGGGGATCGTATCCTCCCCTACTCTCCCGACAAGCGTTTAAGCTGGATGGCTGAACTCCTGGATGATGTGGGATTTGGGCATCTCAAACACAATGAAATGCTCAAGTACGGCTGGCGCGAAGACGGCAACCTCACCATGGCGATGGTGATCGTTCCGCACTTTATCGCCGAGAACCAGACCGGCTCCGAGGCCGGCCGGCCGGCGCAAACGTACCCCGTCACCAGCTGGACCAGCACCTTCAAGGATGTCCCCTCGCCCGTGGCCGCCACGCACTTTGTGGGGATCGCGGGTGTGGGGCTTGATGCCGCCAGCTATCCGGGCAATGATCCGCGTCTGACCAAGAAACTGGGCGTCTTCGGTTACGATCGGGTGACCAAGCCGGAAGAGATCACCGATGGCCTCGATCAAACCATCGCGGTGATTCAGGTTCCCCCGCGTTACAAGAGCTGCTGGCTCGCTGGCGGCGGGAGCACCGTTCGGGGTATTTCCGAGTCCGAAGGCGTCGAACCGTTCGTCTGTGCGAAGTACAAGGGGAAATGGGGCACCTTTGCCATCATGGCGGATGGCAAGGTTCGCTTCCTCTCGGCGGATATGAAGCCCGAGCAGTTCCGAGCCCTGTGCACGATTGCGGGCGACGACAAGATCAACAATCTTGACGAGATCGCTCCGGTGGTGCCGGCTCCCGCTGTGACGGTGAAACTGACACCGAAGCCCACGCTTCCCAGCCCTCCAGAGACGAAACCACCGACCACGCCGCCGAGCACCCCGCCCGGCACCACGCCGCCGGGTGTTCCGCCGGGAACACCTCCGGGGACCACTCCTCCCGTGGGTCCTGGTGGTTCCACACCTCCCGGACTTCCTCCTGGAGTCGTCCCTCCGCCTGGCCCTCCCGGGGCCACTCCTCCGGGGATCGTTCCGCCTGGCGCTCCTCCTGGGGTGACACCACCTCCGGCAGCACCGGCTCCGAAAAACGGTTAAGCCTCGGCTCGTTGCTTACGCGCCAAAATGAACACCCCGCCCGAATCACACCTTGTGGTTCGCGCGGGGTGGTTTGTTTTTTGAAAGAAGGATACCTCGGCTGTCACTCGGTCAGCAGTGCTTCCATCCCCGGAAAGAGCATGGCACGCAGGCTGCCGCCATCGACCGGCTTGCCTCGAATGACAATACTCCCCTGCTCCACCTGGACAGCCTGGAGTTGCACTGTCGCGCGCGGTTGATCGCTGGCGAATCGCAGTAATGCCACCGGGTTCCCCGTCTGCGGATGGCGGAACCAGGACATCTCAATCCCGTTCCGTTCGCGGAGCGTTTCCGTCACCATGTTCAGGAGCGACTGAGCGCTGATCGGGAGGGATCCTGCGTGCAACCCCTGGAGTTCAAGGGCGACCACGTTCGGCTCCTTCTTCGCCAGCCAGACGCCCAGATCGATGGTGACGATGGTGCAGATCGGCCCTGTCTTGTAGCGAAAAGCCATGCGAACCTTGTCCGGCTCCAGAACCACGCGCGGTTCGCTGATGCCCTCGGGGAGGACGCGTTCATCGATGCCCGACTGCACAAACCCCTCGGCGAAGTAGCTATTGATTTGCTCGTCGGTCAACTTGATATACCATTCTCGCTCATTGCCTGGCTGCACGGAGTTGATGAGTTGGCTGAACTCCTCGTAGAACTCCTGCGAGCGCTGCGCGCGCAGCGGTCCCGGGGGCACGCTCGCGCGCCGGTAAACATCGGGCTCATGGTGGACCAGCAGGTAAAGGGCAACCCCAAGACCTCCGACGAGCGTCAGAACGATGCTCGAGGTCAAGAGTAAGGACTTTCGGCTCATGGCACGGCCCCGGAAAAGGGGAGAAGAAAGGCACAGGGATCGTTTGGGCCTGAGCAGAGATGTCGCTCAACCGATACCGGAGGCATGCCAAAGTGTCAATGCCGACCAGCGCCGCGATCGTTCAGGGCAAATGAAAGGAGTGACCCCTGGCGGGATGCTGGCACGATTTGACAGACTGAGACAGACGTAAGACGTGAACGAGACATGGCTTCAGCGAGAACTTCCCTCCACTCCCCAAGGAAGGGATTCAGAGGGTCGCAGGTGCAAATCCGGTCACTCCGACCTCGCAAGGATTGGTGTGACAATAATTTCCATCCCCTCTTCTGTTACTGCCCGATATCCTCCTGGCGAAACAGGCGACTCTCGATCTCGATACAGAGAGGCGCTCACGAGGGGTCGCCGCCGCCAGTTGAGCGTGCGGGGAGACCTCTCCGACGCAGTCTACACCTCCGAAGGGATGGAGATCAGGCGTCGTCCACCGCGGATTTCTCATCGGCTGGCAGTTCGAGTCGGCAGCAGCCGAGGTTGAGGTGCGCATGGGAATTGTCCGGCGTGCAGGTTTCAAGCACGCCAGGGATCAAGGAGTAGAGGACGAAGCGCCCCCGCTTCTCGCGGTGGACCAAGCCGGCCTCGGTAAGAACGTGCATGTGGTGCGAGACATTGACCGCTGCCGTCTGGAGCATGTCCGCGATCTCGCCCACGTTACGCGGCCCGTCCCGCAGGAAGTGGACGATCCGCAACCGTTCTGGAGCTGCCAGCGCGGCCAGCTTGCGAGCACACCGCTCGGATTGTAAAGGATCTCGCTTCACGTCCTTGTCCGCCTCGATGGACATACCCCTGCGGGTAAACTGGCCCCTTGTGTTTTATTTTACTCACCCACCGCGCCGATGCCATCCCGACCGCGTCGTCGCCTCCAACCTGGCCCACGAGGCGCGACCATTCGCCCGCTCCCATCTTTTTTCTTGCCGTCGGGAGAATCTCGATATAACACTAAGACACTAAGGCAGGTGTTTTAGTATTCTCACCTGGTCACGGCTCTACTCCTCCCTCTGCGCTGGATTCCTCCCGAGGTCCCCGCCATGCGACACCGACCCGCCTTCACGCTGATCGAACTCCTGGTGGTCATCGCCATCATTGCCATTTTGATCGGGCTTCTTCTTCCCGCCGTGCAGAAGGTGCGTGAGGCAGCCTCGCGCATGAAGTGTCAGAACAACCTCAAGCAGCTTGGCCTCGCCCTGCACAACTATGAGGGGACGACGGGCAAATGGCCCCCCCTGTACCCCGGCACGGCCCCCGGCTCCACCGCCTTCAACTACAAGTACACCTGGAGTGTCCTCGCTCAGCTCAACCCGTACCTGGAGCAGACGAGCATCTATAACACGATGGACCTCACCCAGCCGATGTACGACGCCAGCAACCTGATCACCCCCCAGAACCGATTCGCGGTTGTGCAGAAGGTATCCCTCTTCCTCTGCCCTTCCGACCGTGGCGTACCCGTGAGCAGTGCCTACGGGGTGACAGACATGGGACCGACCAACTACGTCGCCTGCCATGGCTCGGGAGTCAGCGGGGGCGGTTATGGTTCCCCGATCGCCGGGGACGGTATCTTCCCTGCGGTGACAGGAATTCAGATCACGGCCATCACCGACGGCACCTCAAACACCGCAGCCATGTCTGAGAGCATTCTTGGCGATGGAGCCGAGGTGAGCACGACTCAACCAGGGGACGAGAAGGTCGCGTACAAGTACCTCGGCTACACCGGAACACTCCCGAACGACACCACCTGTGCGGGGTCGCCATCAAGCTGGAATGGCTACAACCGGCGGGGCTTTATGTGGGCGTCCGGGGAGGCTCGGTGCGTGAGTTACAACCACTACTACACTCCCAACGCGAAGACCTTCGATTGCCTCGCCAACGACCCAACGATGACCTACATCTCGGTTGGCTACCGGGCCGCACGCAGCAGGCACACAGGCGGCGTCAACGTGCTCTTTGCCGATGGGAGTGTGCGCTTCGTCCAGGATTCGATCTCGCTCCAAACGTGGCGATACCTGTCCACCCGGGCCGGTGGCGAGGTTGTCAATGGCTCTGACTTCTGAACACGAGGACGAGGATGGCAACTGTCGAGAAAACGATGGCCCCAGCGGGCCCCGTCCCTGTCCAGGCGCGCACGACCGGGAGAGCGTGGCGGGCAGTCGTTGTGGCCGCCCTGGCGATGGTCGCAACACTGCCAGGGCGCACGCACGGGTTGGGGTTGATCACCGAACCGCTGTTGACCGACCTGCTGCTGGACCGCGTCACCTTTGCGCTCATCAACCTCTGGGCGACCCTACTCGGCGCGGCCTTCTGTTTACCGTGCGGCTGGCTGATTGACCGCATCGGCGCCCGGGTGGTCCTGCTGGGCGTCTCGCTGAGCCTGGCGATAACGGTTCTCGGCATGGGGCAGGCTGAGCCTGGATGGGGGCCCCTGCTCGTCCCGGGACTGTTCGCACTGGTGCTGCTGACCCGCGGGCTCGGCCAGAGTGCTCTCTCAGTGGTCAGCCTGGCCTTGATGGGCCGGTCGGTCGGGCGACGAGCTGGGCTCGGCGTGGGAGTGTACTCCTTCGTGACGGCCGTGGGGTTCATGGCCGCCTTCGCCACGATCAAGCACGTGATGGAGTCATGGGAGCCCGGCTGGCGTCCACTCTGGAGCGGCATCGGCGTGGCGGTGGCCGCGTTCGGCGGAGTTGCTTTCCTGGTGGTCCGCTCCCTCGAGCAGGAAGGGCCTGAGGCGGACACGGCATTGACAAGCGACCTGGACACAGGCGGACTAACCCTTGGCCAAACGCTGCGGACGCCAGCGTTCTGGGTCTTCGCCGGCGCCACCTCGCTGTACGGTATGGTCGCAGCCGGGGTCTCTCTGTTCAACCAGTCGATCCTGGAGGAACGCCACTTTGACCGGAGCGTTTTCCTCACCCTCACCACCCTGTCCCCGCTGGTGGGTCTGGCAGCCAACCTGGCGACGGGATGGCTGGGGAGCCGGGTGGCTCCGGGGCGGCTGCTGGCCGGCGCCATGCTGCTACTCGCAACGGCTTTGCTGTGCTTCCCCCTGGTGCGGTCGCTCTGGCAAGTGTACCTGTACGCCGCGGCGATGGGCGTGGCAGGCGGAATGGTAACAGTGATCTTTTTCGCAGTCTGGGGGCAGGTGTTCGGGACTGCCCATCTCGGCAAAATCCAGGGGGCCGCCCAGATGCTGACCGTGCTGGCGTCCGCTGCTGGCCCGCTCCTGCTGGCGGCCGGCCAGCGAACCCTGGGTTCCTACGTCCCCGTGTTCCAGTGTGCGGCCGGAGCCGCCGGGCTGTTCGTGGTCGCAGCCTGGGTTGTCCGCCTGCCTCACCTGGACGAGGGTGCTTCGACTTCCTGTTGCGGATCGGGAGGATGAGATGAGATCGGTCACCGAACCAAAAAGCAGTGTGCCAGGCAGCCGACACCACGAATACGAGGAACAGGGGTTTGTTATCGTCCGTGAGCTGTTCGCCCCTGCGGCGGTGGAGGAAGCCCTGACCGAGGCGGTCACCCTCCTCAGCCGACACGACCTAATCTTGAAAGACAACCTCCGCTGCCGCTGGCAAACGAATGTCTACAGTGGCGAATGCCAGTTCGAGACGTTCGACCCGGTCATCGATCTGTCGCCAGCCTGCCGGGCTCTGGCGGAGGACTCTGGACTGCACGGCGTGCTCGCCGACCTCTACGGGGAGACAGCGCGCCTGTTCAAAGACAAGCTCATTTACAAACCGCCCGGCTGCCCTGGCTACGGGCTGCATCAGGACTGGATCAGCTGGCCAGGCTTCCCCCGTTCCTTCCTCACCGTGCTGGTACCGCTGGAGAGCGCCTCCCTCGCCAATGGCTGCACCGTGGTTTACCCCGGCTACCACCACAGGGGAAGTCTCTCTCCCGAGGACGGCCAGTATCACCCGCTCCCGGATGGCACGGTAGACGAGTCGTTGGCGGTCCCCCTGGAGTTGGAGCCTGGCGATGTGGCGATCTTCGGCGGCTTCACCCCGCACCGCTCCGCTGCCAACCTCTCCGCCACCTGGCGGCGCCAGCTGTATCTCAGCTACAACAAGGACAGCGACGGCGGCCCTCAGCGCGATGCCCACTACGTCGAATTCCACCGCTGGCTGCGGAGAAGGTATGCCGAGCATGGCAAGCACGACGTGTATTTCCAGTGACCGAGAACCCCAACCAGGAGACCGCACCATGACCGCCCCACTCACCATGGCCCCGGCCCCAGCCGTTCGCTTCCATCTCTCCCTGAACGTGTCGGACCTCAGCCGGTCGGTCGCCTTTTACCGCACCCTCTTTGGAGTCGAACCCGCCAAGTTGCGGAGCGACTATGCCAAGTTCGAGTTGACCGACCCCCCACTCGTGCTCTCCCTGGAACCCCACGCACCCGGTCAGGGCGGAGCGTTGAACCACCTGGGCTTCCGAATGCCGACCGCCGCGTCCCTGGTGGCCATGCAGGAGCGTCTGGAGCGAGCCGGGGTGCGCTCTCAGCGCGAGGAGGGCGTGGAGTGCTGCTACGCTCGGCAGACGAAGTTCTGGGTGCACGACCCGGACCGTACCCTGTGGGAGGTCTACACCCTGGACGAAGATCTCGACCACCGCGGCGCCGGCCAGCTGCCCGAAAAAGTGCGACCCGCTGTCGAGGCGTCCGCGCCGCAGACCGGCCCGGTCGTGTGGGAACACCGGCTTGGTCAGAGCGTGCCCGAGCGTGCTCCGTTCGACGAGGGCGGGGTAGACGAGGTCCGGCTGCGTGGAAGTCTGAACGTCGCACTGAGCGCGCGTGAGCGAGGCCATTTGCTCGCCGAGGCGCGACGGGTCCTGCGTCCCGGCGGGCGACTCTTCGTCCACGTCCTCACCGCCGAGCGTGCATTGCCGGGTGCCCCAGAGTTGCCTGGCCCGGCGGCCTCGGTACAGCACGTCCCGGTGGACGCGGACGTGGTGGGGCTGGTGGAGGCCGCCGGGTTCGAGGGCGGGCGGCTGCTGAAGTTCGACGCCAAGCCGTGCTTTGTTCAACATGGCGTTCCCATGCGGGAGACGCAACTGGAAGCGTGGAAGCCGGCGCACACGGACAGGCCGCCAGTTCCCATCATTTACAAGGGACCATTCAACGAGGTCCGCGACGACCGTGGGAACACCTTCCCCAGAGGCCGACGGGTGTTGATGGACGCCGCCACCGCAGAACGACTGCGCGCTCCCGAGTGGGCAGATCAGTTTCTCATTGGGTGATAAACCCGCTCTGGCATAGCGCGTGCTGCGCGGTTGCTCCAAAGGCACAACAGCGGCTTGCAGCCTCCCGGCCAAGCGGTGCCACCGGCTGGTTGTCCCTGGAACCTCGGAGCGCTCGTCCCCTGCCCGGGTGGCGAGCGCGCGCTTCTCTCCTCAAGCCTCCTTTCGCCCGAAATTGATGCTCCTTACCCAGAAGCAGGTGGACGTCGGGCCAGAGGGCACACAGAATGTCCTCGTTCGCCCTGTGCGATCCTGTTGGCTGCGCTCCCTGAAAATAGGTGCACGATGAACGACCCCGTGTTTATCTTCGATGTCCATCTCGACCTCAGCATGAATGCCCTGGAATGGAACCGCGATTTGCGCTGGCCTCTCGAACGCATTCGGCGCTGGGAACTGTCGATGAAGGATCGGATCGATCGGGGCAATAACACCGTCTGTCTGCCGGAGATGCGCCGGGGCCGCGTCGGCCTGTGCGTCGCCACCCAGATCGCGCGGTATTCTCCCTATTTTCATGCTCTCCCCGGCTGGAGTTCCCCCGAACAGGCCTGGGCCCAAACGCAGGGGCAACTCGCCTGGTACCGCGCCATGGAAGAGGTGGGCGAACTGGTGCAAATCCGCACCCGCGCCGAACTCGAGCGCCACCTCGAACGCTGGCTCAAAACTCCGCCAGGCGACTCCTCCCCCCTGAATGGCGTCAGTTCACGCCACAAACCGTCCACTCTTCCCATCGGCTATATCCTTAGTCTGGAAGGCGCGGATTCGATCGTCACCTTGAAACATCTCGAACGGAGCTATGCGGATGGCCTGCGCGCCGTTGGGCCAGCGCATTATGGCCCGGGACGCTATGCCCATGGGACCGATGCCTCGGGTCCACTCCCGGCAGCGGGGAAGGACCTGCTCAAGGAGATGCAGCGCCTGGGGATTATCCTCGATGTCACCCATCTGTGCGACGAGTGCTTCTGGGACGCCCTCGATTGCTACCAGGGTCCGCTCTGGGCCAGCCATCAGAACTGTCGAACCCTGGCCCCCTGGAATCGGCAGTTTGCCGACGATCAAATCAAGGCGGTCATCGAACGAGGCGGCGTCCTCGGCATGGCGTTCGATGCCATCATGATGGTGCCCGGCTGGAAACACAAGCAGAGCAAACCGGCTGATTTTCAGCTGAAAATCGAACGGATTTGCGAGCACATCGATCACATCTGCCAACTGGCGGGCAACGCGAAGCATGTCGGCATCGGCACGGATCTCGATGGCGGCTATGGCACCGAACAGACGCCGCTGGATCTGAACTCGATCGCCGATCTGCAAAGCCTCCCCGCGCTGCTGCGCAAACGCGGCTATTCCGCCGAGGACATTGAAGGAATCTTTTGGCGTAATTTTGTCGACTTTCTGCGGCGCACCTGGGAGTGATGCACCCGACCCTTGAGGGGCTGCGATGGACCTGAACCTGAAAAATCACATGGTCCTGGTGACAGGCGGAGCGAGCGGGATTGGCCGGGCGACCGCCTGCAGTTTCGCCGAGGAGGGCGCGCACGTGGCTCTCTGGGATCTCGCTGAAAACACCTCTACCGTCGCCACCGAGATTTCCTTCCGCTATGCCGTTCGCGCCTCCGGGATCCGGGTGGACATCACTGATGAGGCAGCCGTTCGCCAGGCGACCGAGCAGACGATCGGCACACTGGGCGGGGTCGATCACCTGGTGCACGCTGCCGCCACCGGTTCGGGCAAGTTCGGGTTCCCCTTTACCAACCTCGAACCCGCGGACTGGCCCCGCACGCTCCAGGTGAACATTCTGGGGATGGTAAATGTCGCTCATGCGCTCAGTGCGCACATGGTGCAGCGCAAACGAGGAACGATGGTCTTTCTCGCCTCGGTGGCGGGGCAGATCGGTTCGCAAACCGACCCGCCCTACAGTGCGGCCAAGGCGGCCAACATCAACTTTGCCCAGTGCATGGCGAAGGATCTCGCCCCGCTCGGCATCCGCGTCAACACCGTTTGTCCCGGGATGGTGCAAACCCCGCTCAATCGCAACGTCTGGCAGGCATGGTACAACCAGACTCCGCCCGACCAGCGCCTGGGCTATGAGGAGTGGGCCGCGGAGAAGATTCGCAAGGTCGTGCCGCTGGGGCGCTGGCAAACCCCAGAAGACATCGCCAACATGATTGTCTTTCTCTCCTCGGAACGCGCCGGGCAGATCACCGGACAGACCATCAATGTAGACGGCGGCTTTGTGATGCACTGGTAATCCCGGCGCGGAGAGAAATTCCCGGTCGGTCCTTTCAACACGCTGCCAGGCGCGGTACGCTGAAGACACTACCCCGTGATCGCCCTCCCCCCAAGGATTGCCGGCATGGCCTCCGCTACCCTCTTGCCGATCCTCTGTTTGGCCCTGCTCCCGGCGCAATCCGCGTCGCCCCCGGTGGTGTTCAATCGCGATGTACGCCCCATTCTCTCCGATGCCTGCTTCGCCTGCCATGGACCAGACAGGGCACGACGCAAGGCAGACCTTCGGCTCGATGTCGAGGCGGGAGGAAAGAAGACGATCACTCCGGGCAAACCGGACAAAAGCGAGCTCTATAGGCGGATTACCAGCACCGATGTGGGCGACCGTATGCCGCCCGCCCGCCATCCGATCAAGTTGACTGCGGCCCAGATCGACATCGTGCGCCGCTGGATCGAACAGGGCGGACAGTGGCAGAAACACTGGGCGCTGCTCCCACCACAACGCCCCGCATTGCCCTCGGTACAGAACACCAGGTGGATCCGCAATCCAATCGATGCTTTTGTGCTGGCCCGGCTGGAACGCGAGAAGTTGGCGCCGGCCGCGGAGGCGGACCGGGTCACATTGATTCGACGTGTCACGCTCGATTTGACGGGCCTGCCTCCCACCCCCGCCGAGGTGGATGCCTTTCTCGCCGACAAACGCCCCGCGGCTTATGAGAAACTGGTCGATCGTTTGCTCGCCTCGCCGCGTTACGGCGAACGCATGGCAATTCGCTGGATGAATGCGGCCCGCTACGCCGACACCAACGGTTATCAATCCGATGGTGAACGAGTGATGTGGCGCTGGCGCGACTGGGTCATCGACGCCTACAACGCCAACATGCCCTTTGATCAGTTCACCATCGAGCAACTCGCTGGTGATCTCCTCCCGGGAGCAACGCTCGACCAGAAGATCGCCACCGGCTTTAATCGCAATCATCGAGGCAATGGCGAAGGCGGCATCATCCCCGAGGAATTCCAGGTGGAATACGTGGTCGATCGAGTGGAAACGACCGCCACGGTGTGGATGGGACTGACTCTGGGCTGTGCCCGCTGCCATGAGCACAAATACGATCCGTTTTCTCAGAAAGAGTTCTACCAGTTCTTCGCCTACTTCAACAACATCCCCGAACAGGGGCGGGCGCTGAAGTATGGCAACTCGCCCCCCACGATTCCGTCACCCACCCGCGCACAGCAGCGGCAGTTGCAGGAACTCGACGCGAAGCTCGCCACGGCTCGGAAAAACTGGCAGCAGCAAACCAGCGCCCTGGCCCGTGCTCAGCATACCTGGGAGTCCGCACCCACGGCGGCGCTGGTCGGCCAGTGGCATCCGGGGGAAGGTCTGCTGGCGGACTGGCCCTTGCATGGCACCCTGGCACCACCGGCACAATTTCGCGACGGCGTGGCGACCTTCACTGCGGATGCTCTCGGCCAGGTGGCGGTTTTTGATGGAAAACGTTACCTCGATGCTGGCGATGTGGCCGGGTTTGGCTTTTACGACAAGTTCACCCTGTCGGCCTGGATTCGCCCGGAAGGCACGCACGGCGGAACCATCCTCTCGCGCATGGTCGATGTCCCCGAGGGCGAGGGATACGCTCTGCGTCTGGTCCAGGGCAAACTTCAGCTGCACCTGGTCAAACGCTGGCTTGACGATGCCATCCATGTGGAGTGCGAACCGACGCTGCAAGCCGGGCGCTGGCATCAGGTGGTGGTCAGTTACGACGGGTCGCGCTTCGCCCAGGGGATTCGTTTCTACCTCGATGGCCGCCCGTACAAACACAAGGTTCTCCTCGATGAACTGAACCAGTCCTTTGCCACGAAGGAACCGTTGCGCCTTGGCGCGGGTGGGGGCGTGAAGCAACGCTTCCAGGGCGCCCTCGCCGATGTCCGCGTGTACAACAGGGTTCTCAGCGCTGATGACGCGCTCCTGCTCGCCACTCCCACCCCGATTGGGAAAATTGTCACCACCGCCGCAGCGAAACGCACCCTCGGAGAGCAGGCGAAACTGCGGGCGTATTTCCTGGCGCGGGAGGCACCCGAGACGATTCGGCACGCTGCCCAGACGGTGAAAGACCTGGAGTCCACCCGGCAGCATCTGGTGGAGTCGTTCCCCACGACGATGATCATGGCAGAGATGGCTCCGCCGCGCCAGACTTTTGTGCTGCAACGAGGGGTGTACGACCGCCCTGGGGAAAAGGTGGCCCCAGGAACGCCGGCCGCCTTGCCTCCCTTGCCAAACGAGGGCAAGAACGATCGACTTCGCCTGGCGCGCTGGCTGGTCGCTCCCGAGCATCCGCTGACGGCGCGCGTGGCGGTCAATCGCTTCTGGCAGATGTACTTTGGCCACGGGCTGGTGCGCACGGTGGACGACCTTGGCTCCCAGGGCGAACCCCCCACGCACCCTGAACTGCTCGACTGGCTGGCGACTGAGTTTGTCCGTCTGAAATGGGACATGAAGGCGCTGCAAAAAGTGATCGTCACCAGTGCGACCTACCGGCAGAGTTCTCGCCTCACCCGAGAAATGCTCTTGAGAGATCCGGATAATCGCTTGCTGGCCCGTGGCCCGCGCTTTCGCCTGTCTGCCGAGATGGTCCGCGACCAGGCGTTGAGCGCCAGCGGGTTGCTGGTCAATCATCTGGGAGGACCGTCGGTCAAACCGTATCAACCGGCTGGGATCGAGAAGGAACTGGGCGCCGACCCTTATGTGCAGGATCATGGCGAGAACCTCTATCGGCGCAGCCTGTACACCTTCTGGAAGCGCACCGTCGCGCCCCCCTTGATGATCAACTTCGATGCTCCCGGGCGTGAATCCTGCATGGTGCGTGAGACACGAACCAACACGCCGCTCCAGGCGTTGAATCTGCTCAACGATGTCACCTTTGTGGAAGCGGCACGCGTACTGGCCGAGCGTGTGCTGCGCGCGAGCAAGCCTTCCGACGACGAGCGCCTCACCCTGGCGTTTCGCCGGATTCTCACGCGGAAACCACGCCCTGCCGAACTCCGCGTGCTAACCGCGGCGCTGGAGCATCATCGGCAAATCTACCGCGCCGACGAGAAGGCAGCCCTGAAGTTACTGCACGTTGGCGAGTCTGCGCGCGATCGCGGGCTGGCACCCGCCGAGGTGGCGGCCTACACGAGTGTGATCGGGGTCATTCTCAATCTCGATGAAGCGCTGACCAAGGAATGAGGCATTCATGCACCCCCTCCTTGAACACCAGCTGTTAACACGCCGGCACTGGCTGAGTCAGTCCGCGCTCGGCGTGGCGGCCCTCTCGACTCTGCTCGCCGAGAACGATCTGCACGCGGAGGGCGGATTGCCGGGACTCCCTCATTTCAAGCCCCGCGCTCGGCGCGTCATCTATCTCTTTCAATCCGGCGCTCCCTCGCAGCTGGATCTGTTCGACTACAAACCCGGGCTCAGAGAACGCCGGGGGACCGAGTTGCCCGACTCCATTCGACGCGGTCAGCGTTTGACCGGGATGACCTCGCGCCAGGAGAGTTTTCCCATCGCCCCGAGCAAATATCGTTTTGCCAGGCACGGGCAGTCCGGCACCTGGCTGAGCGAGCTTCTGCCGCACACCGCGCGGGTGGTGGATGATCTGTGTGTGATCCGCTCGATGTACACCGAGGCGATCAACCACGACCCCGCCGTCACCTTCTTTCAGACGGGATCGCAACTGGCCGGGCGCCCCAGTATTGGCGCGTGGTTGAGCTATGGCCTGGGCAGCATGAACCGCGACCTCCCGGCGTTTGTCGCCCTGGTGTCAGTCGGCAGCGGCAATCCAAACGATCAACCGCTCTACGATCGCCTGTGGGGAAGTGGTTTTCTCCCCACCCGCTACCAGGGGGTGAAGTTTCGCTCGGTGGGCGAGCCGGTCCTCTTTCTGAGCAATCCCCCGGGACAGGACCACGCCGTACGCCGACGCATGCTGGACGATCTCGCTCAGCTAAATCAGATGAAGCTGGAGGAGAGCGGCGATCCCGAGATCGCCACCCGCCTGGCCCAGTACGAGCTGGCGTACCGCATGCAATCGAGCGTCCCCGCTCTGCTGGATCTCTCGCGGGAACCCCAGCGGGTAGTGGATCGCTATGGTCCCGACGCGCGCAAGCCGGGCACCTTTGCCTTCAACTGTCTGCTCGCGCGGCGGCTCGCAGAACGAGGCGTGCGCTTTGTGCAGCTCTTTCACCGGGGCTGGGATCAGCACACCAACCTGCCCAGGCAAATTGTCGGGCAGTGTCGCGATACCGATCAGCCCTCGGCCGCCCTGATCGAGGACCTGAAACAGCGTGGTCTGCTCGACGATACGCTGGTCGTCTGGGGCGGAGAGTTTGGCCGCACCGTCTACTGCCAGGGAAAACTCACAGCCGACGATTATGGCCGCGATCATCACCCACGCTGTTTCAGCATCTGGCTGGCCGGGGGAGGGATCCAGGGCGGACTCGTCCATGGAAGCACCGACGATTTCAGTTACAACCTGGTCGAGAATGGCGTCCACGTCCACGATCTGCACGCGACCATCCTGCACTGCCTGGGGATCGACCACAAGCGGTTAACCTACAAGTTCCAGGGGCGTCATTATCGCCTGACCGATGTGCATGGCGAGGTGGTCAAACCGATTCTGGCGGGATGAGAGCGCCAGCCTTCAGAACCCTTCACCGAGTGAAGGGTTCTGAAACTTCTCTTTCCAGAGACATCTCCCTGTCACTTGCTCATGGCGGCTAGCACCTTTTTCACCAGTTGCTGGTCAAAATCCTTGTCCGGGAATTTCTTGCCATCGCCCAGGCGCACAAACACCAGGTCGAGACTGGGCACCACATAGCCGTGATTGTTGAGCGCCCCGGCGGTCTGCACCAGGTCTTTGGGCGCCTCCTTGTGGCGCGGGTAGACCCACCACTGGGCGCCATACGTGGGATTCTGCTTGATGCTTTTCCAGGCAAATTCATAGTGGCTCGCGGGGACCAGCTGTTTGCCCGCCCAGTTGCCCCGGTACAACGCCAGGTAGCAGAAGCGCGCATGCTCGCGCGGAGTTGTCAGAATCCCGCTGTAACCCTGGCTGTACGGCCCAATCTTGCCCTTGCCGCCAATCGGCATCCACTTGACATTGGTCATCCCAATGGGATCCAGAACGCGCTCCTTGAGGAAGGGAAAGAGATCCTTCCCGGCCGCCCGTTGAAAGACGAGCACCAGATGCGCCACGCCTGCGTTGCTGTAGAAGAACTTCTCACCCGGGGCACTCTTGAGCGTGCGAAACGGCGATTTCTCGGTCTTTCCCAGGGCAATCTCAAACGGCTCCACCTCGGTGGGAAGATTCTCGGTCCCCAGTCCGCTGGTCATGTTCAGCAGGTGACGCACTGTGATCTCCGCCTTGCGCGGGTCCGGCAGCGGCAAGGATTCAGGCAACCACTCCTTGTTGCACACCCTGGTATCCAGGGTGATCTTCTTGCCCTCGGGGAGTTTCCCGGCCGCACTG
>JAKOSN010000088.1 GCA_029777335.1 Planctomycetota bacterium | reverse complement strand
CAGATTGGTGTTATACGGAGTGTGCATGGCATTCAGGGAGGATGTAGGGTGAAGGCGAATCATGGATGAAGCCAGGAGAGAGCCAAGCCAGGATCCCGCCCTGGCAAAACGGAGAGGCGGGATCCGATATTATTGTTCGTGCTCTCTCCCTCCAACTCAACGGCCAGTCCCCAGAAATTCCTTGATCGAGTCCAAAATCGACTGGCGATCCGGAATCCGGCTGCAGACGACATTATCACGTTCACTCAGCAGTTCGTGAACATATTCGTAGAATTCGCCGCTGCCGTAGGGACTCTCCACCTGCCCGTAGCCGAACAGGTTGAGATTGGGGAGCAACTTCTCGTTGAGCAGCTCAATGCACTTGGGGATATCATCCCCCCAGTTATCGCCATCGGAGAAGTGGAACGCGTAGACATTCCACTGATCCGGAGCATAGCGCTGAGTGATGATCTTCTCGGCAAGTTCGTAAGCGGAGGAGATCTTGGTGCCGCCGCTCTCGCGCGTGTGGTAGAAGGTGTGCTCGTCCACCTCGTGGGCGGCAGCATCGTGGACGATGTAGACCGTTTCCACCCCCTGATAGTGCGCCTTGATCCAGGTATCGATCCAGAACGCCTCGATGCGCACGATCTCCTTCTGCTCGTCGGTCATCGAGCCGGAGACATCCATCATGTAGAGGATGACGGCAACACTCTGCGGCTGCTGGACTTCCTTCCAGCTGCGATATTGCTTATCCTGGCGAATAGGGACGACGATGGGATCGCGCGGATCGTAGGTCCGCGAGGCAATCTGGCGCTTCATGGCGCGCTTGAAGGTGCGCTTGAAGTGCCGCAACGACTCCGGCCCCGTCTGGCGGATGCCCGAGTAGCGATCCCTGGTACTGACAATATTCTTCTTGCCGCGTGGCTCAATGCGCGGCAGAGCAAGCTCCTCACCAAGAATGGCAGCCATCTCCTCCATGGTGAGTTCCACTTCGAGGATGTGGCCGCCGGGCTGATCGCCAGCCCCCTTGCCAGGCTGATTGCCCTGCCCAGGTCCAAGCGGGGTGCCGACATCGCCCTCGCCCTGGCCCACTCCCCCCGATCCCTTGTTGCCGTAGCGGAACTGGGGAATATCGATGGTTGGCAGCGGGATGCTGACAAGATCCTTCCCCTTCTTGCCAATCAATTCTCCGCGGCTGATGTACTTGCTCAGGTTGCTTTTCACCTTGCCGCGAACAATTTTGCGGAAGCGTTGGTGATCACGCTCGATTTTCTGTCCCACTGCCCCCCTCCTTCTCGCCAGGGAGACGACTGCGAGGCCGCCAGCCTGCGGATAGCTCTCCTTACAGAACAGAGCCCACGGTCATTCCGACGCGTGGGCGGGCTGCTCTGCCTGGCCGCGTAGTCCCCGGTTACTTCTTGCTGTGTCCGCGGGCGAAGATGCTCGCAACAAAGGTTAACACATCGGTCGCACTGGTTTCATTATATCCGTAGTTGTGGATCAACCGTGCCTTGACGACATCGATCTTTTCCTGTGTCGCCTTATCGACCACGTTGGACACCAGGCTGGTCAGCTTGATCGTATCCTTCTGATCCTCGAACAACTTCAGTTCCAGCGCCTTCTGCAAGCGTTCGTTGGTCTTGTAGTCGAAGCGTTTGCCATCGATCGCCAGGGCGCCGATGTAGTTCATGATCTCGCGCCGGAAGTCGTCCTTGCGCCCTTCCGGGATATCGATCTTTTCCTCCACCGACCGCATCAGGCGCTCATCGGGTTCCTCGTAGCTGTTGGTGAAGCGATTGCGTACCTTCTCGCGCTGGGTGTACGCCTTGACGTTGTCGATATAGTTGGAACACAACCGCGACAGGGCGTCCTCGTCGGCGGCGATCGCTCGCT
>JAKOSN010000087.1 GCA_029777335.1 Planctomycetota bacterium | reverse complement strand
GGCGAGGCCAGTGTGTTCCAGTCGCATGGGGATGGTTTGATTACCCTCTTCGGCGTTGTGGGGAAGGAGTTCGGAGAGAAGAACCACATTCTGGTGAACGCCGGCTACCAGATGCCGATCGATCGCTCCCAGAACAGCACCTTCTTCTACTCCCAACTCCACCTCGATCGTCAACTTTTCGGCTGGCTTTACCCGGTGTTCGAGGCCAACTGGTTCCACTGGACCGATGGCGGCAATCGCGGTCTGCCGGCTGCCCTGGGTGAAGGCGACGGTCTGCTCAATTTCGGCACCAGCGGGGTGGCTGGCAACGATCTGCTCACGCTGGCGGTCGGCCTCAAGGCCAAGCTCGGCGACCACGCCAATACCGGCATCGCCTACGAGTTCCCCATCAGTCCGCGTGAGGATCTGCTGAACAATCGTCTGCTCTTCGAGGTGATCCTCCGTTACTAGGACACCATGTCTCTCTCGATATCTCTTGCGGATGCAGCGCCTGTGCCAGAAGGGGCTTCTCCTAGGGAAAATCCCTGAACGAGCGGGTTTTCCGCCCAGGAATAAAGGTTTTGGCTTCAGAAAAGACGAAAGGAGGGCGCGCGAGAAGGAAATCCGGACCAGAAGGAGTCGCTCGTGACGACGGAATTCGCACAGCCCCTGTGCGAAGCACGATCCCTCGCGCAAGCGAACAACCCCGCCAGGCTGGTGACAAGCTGTCACCAGCCTGGCGGGGTTGTTTGTGTTCGATTGGATCAAACCAGGCTTACCAGGCACTCTCCATCATCGACACAATCTGAGTCGCGAGACGCTTCACGTTCTTCTGATAGGAGGTCGCCGTCGAGCCACCCAGTTCGGGGACGTAGTTCCCCATCGATTGCACCACAATGACCGGCTCGGGACCCGGAGGGCCGCCGGGCAACCCCGGGATCGGCGGCACGTCTGGTGGCAGAACCGATGTTCCAGGCGATCCATCACCCAAACCGTTTGGTTGCGGGTTGAGCTGGACCACCTCGTTCGGAGGGGTGGGTCCCGTGGGCGGAGGCACCACACTCGGCTGTCCAGGGATGGTGGGCCCCATTTGCTGGAGCGGCAGCCCCGGCGTGTCGAGGAGAGGCGGACGATTCTTCGCCTGCGACAGAATCTCCCCCGTTTTCAGATCGCGCCATACCAGAGCCACGCCGAGGACGGTTTCGCCTTCGCGAATTTCGTTGAGCTGATTGCGATTGAGGAGGTTCTTGGTGGCAATCATGATGGTGCCGGTCAGCTCGGTGTCCGCCGGTTGATCCATGTTCACCACGCGCATCTTGGTGGTGGCGTGAATTTGATCAATCACCGCCCTGGTCAGATCGAATTCCAACCCCTGGCGAAAGGTGGTGTTCTTGAAGATGGGCACATGGATGGTCTTGTAACACGCGTTGTAGTTGGGCTGAGTGGTGTAGCCGCAAATGGAGAAGTTATCCGTGGTGCAGGCGGACACACTCAGACCCAGGATCGCACACGCCAGACTCATCCAGCGGGCCATGATTTCTTTCCTCCGAGGCGGTGAGCCAGGGACAGCGGAGAGGGTCGCTCCCACCCAGGTGTGCCAGACCCGGTTTCCCTGGTTTGGCCCGGGAGCGGTCCGCCACCCCACCCACTACCCATTCCAATCCACGGCCAGTCCCAGCTCAGCGATTGAGCGTTGGGGGCAAGGGACGAGGTGTCGGCAACGTGCCCCCCGATCCGCCAGGCACCGGCTGCGGCGCGGGCAGCGTTCCTCCCGATCCCCCGGGAACCGGTTGGGGTGTTGGCAACGTTCCTCCCGATCCGCCAGGACCTGGCCTGGGCGCTGGCAATTCGCTCCCCGGCGTGGTCGTTCCGCCCCCACCTCCACTGATGGGCGGCATCACAACGCCCCCCTGTTCTTTTTCCACCTTGCTGCGCAACTCGTGCATGCGCTCGGTGGCCATGTCGAAAAACCGGGTGTTGGGATAGCGCCGGCGCACAATCTCGTAGTAGAAATACGCCGACGCGGGATGACCAGTCCGGCGATAGAACTCCGCAATCCGATAGTCCTTGTCCGCCTGTTGCAGGGTAATACTCATCAATTGCTTGCGCAGGAACTCGTCCTTCTTGTCGCGCAGTTCCGGGTAGTTGTTCAGCGCGGAATGGACGAGGATGCGCGCCTCGGCCACCTTGCGGGCATCGTAATCGGCTCCCCCCGTACTCAGATGCTTGGAGATGATCGCCAACTCGACTGCCTTGGCCGCCAGCGGACTGTTGGGGTGATACTCGTGAATCTGGGTAAAGAAGTGATCCGCTTCGCGATAATCCTCGTTGAAAAACTTGACCGAGCCGCACAGGAACAGGGCCTTGTCACCCAGTCCCATGGCACCGTTGATGTCGTTGTAGTGAACCTGCTCCAACTTCTCCAGCGCGCGCCCTTCGGTGTCAAAGAGCGGTTTGCTCTTTTCCCAGTGCAGGAAGTGCGGAGTGGTAAACCAGCGTTCGCCCTTCTGCACCTGGCTGGCCTGTTTCATCTCCTCGCGAGTATCGTCCAACCAGTAGTTGGCAATCGTGAACATGTGTTTGAGCGATTGTTCCCGATAGGGGTTGGACGGGAAATCGCGCATCAGGCGCGTGTAGGTATCGGCCGCCTTGGGATAGTGTCCCTGCAGGCGCAGACACTCCGCGGTATAAAACGTGGCCTCCTCGGCGATCCGTTGCGGATACTTGGATTTCTGCGACAGGTGGTCGAAGATCGGCTCGGCCTTGGCGTACTCGCCTCGACGAAACAGTTCGAGAGCGCCTGCGAGCCGCCCTTCGGGAGAATTCGGATCGAGTTTGCGTTCTTCCTGAACCTCGTCGCCGCGAATGGTGAGGCTCTCCGCGGGCGGGGGAACGTCGGCCTTGGGCGTGAGGAACTGGAAGTGGTCCCAGGCACAGCCGCTCGCGCTGCACACGCCGGCCAGCAAGAGGGAGGCCACACCTCCACGCACGCTACGCCCCAGCAACTGATGGCTGCTCACGATTCAGCTCCCCCGTTCGAGATAGGACAACAGTCGTGGCCGGCGACCCAGTAAATAGGTCACGTACTGGCCCAGTACTCGACGTCCTTCCAGAGCCACGTGCGACGCAACATGGCGCCAGTGATCTCCCGGTTCTGCCAGGGTTTGCAACCACTGCACGGTTTCCAGCGCTAGCGGTTGCCGATCACGGACACTCCCCTGACAGTTGGCACAGATCACTCCCCCGGCCGCCACGCTGAAGTGGCGTCGCACTTCCCCCGGTGCCAGGGGATCCCCACAACTGGCGCATCCTTCCAACACCGGACGATAACCGAGTTCGCTCAGTACCTGCATCTCGAAGCGCATCACCAGTACGGGCGTTGCATCACCCTCCGGAGACACGGGGGGTCCCAGTTCCTGGAGCGTCGTCAGCGCCTGATCAAAGAGCATCGGGTGCGGATCGTAATCCTCGGTCCAGTCGGCCAGTAACTCGGCCAGATAGTACGCCCCGTACAGGGCCGGCAGATGGGTGCGAAGTCGAGAGAAGCGTTGAACTACCTGCGCCTCGGTCAATAGATCAAGACCGCCGCTGGATTTGCGGAGGAAGACAATACTGCAAAGCGTCAACAGGTCAAGAGCATTTTCAAAGCTCGATTTGAGCCGGCGCGCACCCTTGGCCAGAACACGGATTTTGCCATATTCGCGCGTCCACAGGGTCGCGATGCGACTCGTTTCGCTGTAGTCGGTGGTGCGCAGAACCAGCGCTATCCCTTTTTCGGCTGCCAACGATGACTCCCTTCAGAGAAAAACCGCTCGCGGCGCACAAGTCGTTTGGCCACGCACGCTCCGAGAAATCCTGCGCCCGGGTGGCGTTTGGTTTCTGACCACGCAGGTCTGAATTTGTCAAGATTTGATTTGCTTCCCTCAAAATGCCGTGTTAGAAATGATGAATCAAATCGTCTACTCTCTCCACTTCCGAACGGAGGCGATCTCATGTTGACGGATTATGTGGTGACGTGCCCCCATCACGATTGTCACTGGTCAGGATGTCTCTTTCCCCGCGGCGACCGGGAAGCCTTTCGTCCTGCCGTTCCCCGCGTTCGCGAAGTTGCGTTTGAATGCCCCCGCTGCCATCGCGAATGGCATGCCCGCGTCGTGGGCGACGATGTGAAACCGATTACCGAGAGCGCTCTGTCGGTCTGAGTGTTCCCTTCAGCACGAGGTGTGGGGTTCCCTCGCACCGGCAACCCCACGCCCATCAACCCGTTTGGTCAGACAACCACCTGAAGCGTGAGTGGATTGCTCACCACGGTTACCAGGCCGAACTCGTCATGCAGGGCGCGCGTACCGGGGGGAGCTGGAGCGATCCCCGCTTCCCACTTGGCGGTCAACGTGTACGGGCCAGGGCGCGTCCAGTACGTGAAACAGCGTCCGGGGGTGAGCGCCGGCAGGGCCGGTATGGGCAAATGATGGACAGCAATCTCATGGTGCAACCCCGGGCCCAGCGTAATCTGCTCCGCCGGAAAGATCATCGCGGGGATCGGCTCCCCCGGCTGAATGGTGACCACTCCGGGTCCCTCTGCATCGATCCAGATGGTGTGATTGCTTCCTCCAAGGAGTATCTGGAGTAGTTTTGTCCCGGTATTGTAAATCTCCAGCACCAGGTCGAGTCGTGGCGTGGGCGGAAACTCCAGAGGGGTGCGGCTGCGCGCATTCTCTTGCTTGATCTCTTCCAGAAAACGCTCAAACTCCTGCGGCGAGCGCTTCCCCAGATCCAGTGTATAGGTGGTCTGGCGCGCCTTGAAACGCAGTTCGATCGCCACGCCAGGTGGATCGGTCTTGCCCTGGTGCATTGGAGAACTCCCTTCCGGCAATGTCTTGAGCAGCTTCGCCCCTGCGTGCTCTCGCGCGACCTGGCGCGCAGCCAGGATCATTGTAGGCGCCGACCGGCGAGGGCGCGTGCGTAAGATCGACCGGAGCGACGCGGGCCCGCTCCCTCCCCGCATGTTCGTCCACGCTGCCGCCCACGACTCCACACCGGGCTTTTCTCGATCCCACGACCGTATCTGGGAAATCTACGCCTCTTGAATCTGACCTTCCATCGTGTGGCTGACGAGGCCGACCGTGCCCTCGCCCGTTCTCTGACCCTGGCCCCTCTGGATCACCTTGATCTGTTCGCGTGCTCGCTTCCCCGGTAGCGATACGCCTTCTGACAACTCGTTTTAGCAAGCACATGGCTTGTTGACACCATCGTGTCACCAGGCATCCTCAGCAAGAAGAGACTGGCATTGGGCGGTCCACAGAGGTACAACGAGGAAACCTCGTTGCAAGGAGATGCCTTATGCGCATGTGTTTGTCCCTCGCCGTGTTGCTCGCCGTCTCGGTCAGTCATGCCGCCGACCCCTCGCCGCGCTGGTTACAGGCGACCGCATTCGCCATCCCCAAGGAAACCACCAACCAGGGAAGTGGCTATTTCTCCATCGTTCCGGGCCTCAATGGCCGCCTTTACATTGGGACCGCCAAGTATGGGGTGAATGCGTACCTCGTCGAGTTTGATCCAACGACAAAAGCGATGAAAATCGTGGTCGATTGCCACAAGGAGATCGGCACCACCGCGACCGGCTTTGCCGCGCAGTCGAAAATTCACACGCGCAATAACGTCGGCCCCAGCGGCAAGATCTATTTTGCCACCAAGCAGGGCTACCCCGAGAAAAATGAGAAACGCACAGACTACCTCGGCGGTTATCCGATGGTGTACGATCCACAAACGGGGAAAACGCGCGTCTATCCCATTCCCATCAAGCACCAGGGTATCATCAGCATCACCCCCGATGAGTCACGCGCGCGTGCCTACCTCTCCACCTGCTCCGATGAACGCCCCATCGAGAGCACCCATTTTATGATTCTCGATCTTAAAACGGGCAAATATCGCGATCTGCTCGACTGCCGCCACATGTACGCCTTCATTGTGCTCGATCACCGGGGGCGCGCGTATCACCCCATCCTGGGGGGAGAAATTGCCCGCTACGACCCGAAGACGGACAAACTGGAGCGGTTAAAACAGACGATCGATGGCAAGGCGCCCACGCCGGAATCGCACCTGGCCGATCCGCAGAGCCACCCGATCAACTGGGAGGTGTCGCCCGATGGCAAAACGCTCTATGCCGTGGCGATGAGCACCAACCAGCTCTATGCCTACGACCTGACCGCGCCAGGCGACACCCTCCCGGGGCGCACCCTGGGTGAGCTGGTGCCAGGCGCCAAGAACACCGATTGCCGGGCCCTCTGTGTAGGGCGGAAGGGACAGGTGTGGGCGGCCGTCACGGCAAACACGGACGTGGCCTCGTCGCTGCTGCATCTGGTGAGTTACACCCCGGGAGACCGGGCGCTGCGCAATCATGGCCCGGTGGCGATTCGCAACCCGAACTACACCACGTTCAAGGACCGAGAGGGCAAACCGCTCCCGTGGCACCACGGCATCCGGACCCTGAAAGATGGCACCGTCACGACCAATTACACCATCCTCGGCGTGGCCCAGGCAAAGGATGGGACAGTCTATGCGCTGTCTCTGGCGCCTTACACCTTGTTGCAGGTGAGCCCCGACCAGCTGCGCTGAAACGAAGGCGAATCGGGGGGATTTTCGATTGACTTCGGCGCTGGCGCCATAATCATACTCTGTCGTTGTGATAGTTCACCGTTGAGGAAGAACGTCTAGGAGAGCCTCTCATGTCCATGTTCATCGGGGAAGCCCTGGTTGGCGATGGCAATGAAATTGCCCACATCGATCTGTTGATCGGCTCGAAGACCGGTCCGGTCGGGGTGGCCTTTGCCAACGCGCTGGCCAATCAGTCGCACGGACACTCCAACCTGCTGGCGGTCCTGACGCCCAACCTGATCTGCAAGCCGGCCACGGTGATGATCACCAAGGTGACGATCAAGGGCGCCAGCCAGGCGGTGCAGATGTTCGGACCGGCCCAGGCCGCGGTGGCCAAGGCGGTCGCCGACAGCGTTGCCGAGGGCGTCATCCCCAAGGGCCAGGCCGATGAGCTGGTCATCGTCTGCGGGGTCTTCATCCACTGGGACGCCAAGGACAACGCCAAGATCTACAAGTTCAACTACGAGGCGACCAAGCTCGCCATCAAGCGCGCCATGAGCAACGAGCCGAAGATCGACGACATCACGGCGCAGAAGGACTCCGCGAAGCACCCGTTCGCGTGAGCCGCTGAGAGTTCTTTCTGGTGGAGCGAGGCGCACCGTGTGCCTCGCTCCACACCTTTTGTTTTTCTGCGAGCGTTGCCATGGCCAAGCGCAAGATCCTTATTCAGCTCGATACCGATGCACACCCGAGCGTCTTCGATCGGGTGGTGGCTGTCGATGCCGGCGCCGAGGAGATCTTCAGCTATGGCGGAGTGAAACCCGAGGCGGTCGCTCCGCTCGTTCATGGCGCCATCTTCACGCGCAGCCCAAAGGATCTGGCCAGTACAGCGATCTTTATTGGCGGCAGTGAGGTGGCGGCGGGGGAGGCACTTTTGAAGGAAGCCGTGCGGCACATGCTGCCGCAATTTGGCCTGCGCGTCTCGGTGCTGCTCGATGCCAATGGGGCCAACACCACCGCGGCCGCGGCCGTTCGCGCCGCCGGACGTCATCTCGCTCTGAAAGAGGCCCGGGCGCTGGTGCTCGGCGGAACGGGTCCCGTGGGCAGCGCGTGGCTCTGTTGCTGGCGCGCGAAGGAGCCGAGGTGCGTCTGGCTTCGCGCCAACTCGCTCGTGCCAGCGCGGCGGCCGACGCGATCCGGGGCCGCATTGCCGCCGCGAAGGTACAGCCGATCGCCATCGCCAGTCCTGACGATCTGACCAGCGCCTTGCAGGAACGCACGCTGGTGGTGGCCGCGGGAGCCGCCGGGGTGCAACTCCTGTCGCAAAGCGCAATGTCCGCCTGTCCCACCCTTCAGGTGGTGATCGATCTCAACGCCGTTCCCCCTCTGGGCATCGAGGGGGTGGCCGCCACCGCGGCGGGAGTCGAGACAAACGGCGTGATTGGTTACGGCGCCCTCGGCGTGGGCGGAACCAAGATGAAGATTCATCGCGCTGCGGTGGCTCACCTGTTCGAGAGCAACGACCAGATCCTCGACGCCGAGGAGGTCTACCTTCTGGCGCTGACCGTGTGAGGATATGTCCCTTCCAGATTCTCCGCTGCGTGTCGCCGGCGCCGATCCTGGCACCAGCGGACTCGATCTCCTGATCCTGCAAAACGGCGCAGTCGCCGAGCAAGTTCGCTTCTCTCCCCAGGAGTTACAGGCCGATCCTGCGCGACCGGTGCACTGGCTCGAAGAACGCGGTCCGTTCGATCTGATCGCCGGCCCCTCCGGCTATGGGCTGCCGCTGGTTCCAGCCGCCGAGTTGACCGACCATCATCTCGACTTGATGACACTGGTGCGTCCCGACGATCGGGGCGAGGCCCAGGGAGTGCTCGGGTTCACCGGCCTCCTGCGCGCGCTTCGAGCGAGCACGCTCCCGGTCGTCTTCCTGCCGGGTGTGCTCCATCTGCCCACGGTCCCCGTTCACCGCAAGATCAACCGCATCGATCTGGGCACTCCCGACAAGCTCTGTGTGGCGGCCCTGGCGCTGGCGCAGCATGCGGTGCTGCCGCGCGCCACTTTTTGCGTGGTGGAGCTAGGGTCGGCCTTCACCGCCTGTGTGGTGGTCGAGCAGGGACAGATTGTCGACGGCGCCGGGGGAACCGCGGGGGCGGTGGGCTGGATGTCCGGAGGCGCCTGGGATGGCGAGTTTGCCTATCTGCTTTCTCCTCTGCACAAGCGCGATCTCTTTCGCGGAGGCGTCCGCGATCTCCCCGGCGGACAGGGCATGCAGGTCTTTCGCGAATCACTGCTGAAAACCATCGCGGGACTGCAGGCGGTCACTCCCTTTACCGAGATCGTGCTCGCCGGGCGTTTGCTGGAGCACGAGACCACGCTGGCGACAGGGGTGGTCGCGGATCTGGGGCGTCTGGGCCGGGTGATTCCGCTGGAGGGACTCGCGGGCGCCTGGGTGAAACATGCAGCACAGGGGGCGGCCCTGCTCGCCGATGGCCTGGCTGGCGGTCATCATGCTCCCCTGGTCGAGCAACTTCTCCTCACAGAGGCCTGGGGGAGTGTGCTCTCCTGGCTCCACCATCCCGCAGTTGCCAACGCGACTGGCTGGTTGCGTCCGTCCGTCCCGGGAACGAGCCCCTGACGTCGCGCGCCCCCCGGAGAGAACACATCCCATGCACTCCTCATCCGCCGACCCCTCGTCCGCAGACTTGCATCGCCATTTCGGGCTGCTCCAGGCCACCGCGCTCAATGTGACCATGATCGTTGGCGCAGGGGTATTCATCACGATTCCGCTCATGCTCGGGGCATTGCCAGGACCGTATGCGATGCTTGGCTGGCTGGTTGCAGGCGGACTGATGTTGATGGACGGTCTGATCTGGAGCGAACTGGGCGCCACCTTACCCGGCTCGGGGGGCTCGTTTCTCTATCTGCTGGAGTGTTTTGGGCGGGAACGCTGGGGCCGACTGATGGGGTTTCTGTTCGTCTGGCAATTTCTCATTAGCGGACCTCTGGAAGTGGCGACTGCACTGATCGCCATCGCCATCTTTGCGCGCGGCCTGCATCCCACCTTCGCCACGTTTGATTCGGAGTGGTCGCGCACCTTCTTCTTCTGGCCGCAGGCGAATCTGGGCGTCACTTTTGGTCCCGGACGATTGCTCGGCCTGTCGATTGGGGTACTGATCCTGCTCCTCCTCTATCGCCGCATCACCACGCTGGGGCGTTTGACGGTGACATTCTGGCTGGGAGTCCTTGGAGCAATTGCCTGGATTCTCGTCGAGGGATTCAGTCGCTTTGATGCCGCGGTGGCGTTCGATTTCTCCGGGCCTGCCTCGTCGTGGCCGCCCCATTTTGCCACCGGCCTGGGCTCAACGATGATCCTGGCGATGTACTCGTACCTGGGTTACTACAACGTCTGCTACATTGGCGATGAGGTCCGCGACCCTGGCAAGACGATTCCCCGTTCCATCCTTCTCAGTGCGTTGATCGTGTGTGTGCTGTTTATTGCGGTGCACCTGGCGATGCTGGGCACCGTTCCCTGGCCCAGCATTCCCACCAAGGAACCAGAAGTGGATGAATTCAGCCTCCCGGCTGAATTCATGCGGCGACTGTATGGCAAGGAGAGCTGGGCGCCCACGATGGTGACGCTTTTGCTCATCTGGAGTTGTTTTGGTTCGGCGTTTGCTGCTCTGCTGGGCTATTCACGCATCCCCTACGGCGCGGCCCGCTACGGCCACTTTTTCTCGATCCTGGCGCGCGTGCATCCCGCCCACCGCATTCCGCACATCTCGCTTCTGCTGGTGTGCGGCCTGACCCTTTTCTGGTCGTTTTTCGATCTGAAAAAGGTGATTGATGCACTCCTGATCACGCGCATTCTGGAGCAATTTATCGGGCAGATTGTGGGGGTGATATGGCTACGGCGCACCCAGCCACAGCGGCCGCGCCCCTATCGCATCTGGCTCTATCCGCTTCCCTGTTTGCTGGCTCTGGCGGGGTGGCTTTACATGTACTTTTCCGCCGACAGTCTGTTTATCCTGATGGGGCTGGTCACCCTGATCGCGGGCGCTTGCGTCTATGTCCTGTGGGCGCGGCGAACCGGGCAATGGCCCTTTCTCGCCACGCCCACTGGGGACTGACCGCTGTCCCCTCCGGTCAGGATGCGTTCACTCGTTGCATTTCCCAGTTGCTCCGCTTACACTGCCGAGCATCACTCCCACGCTGTCTTTCCCGAGGAGACTCTCTCATGCGCTGCGTTGTCCCTCTCACGTGCTTGCTTCTTTCGCTCGGACCGTCGCACCTTCTGGCGCAACCGAGCACCCAGGAGTTGCCGAAGATCGTTCTCCTCGGAGATTCAATTCGCATGGGCTATGCCCCGCTGGTCATTCAGCAGATGAAGGGCAAAGCAACGATCGTCAATCCCAAACCCAATGGCGGCGATAGCAGCAATGTCCTGAAAAACCTCGATGAATGGGTGCTTCGTGAAAAACCCACGCTGGTTCATCTCAACTGTGGGTTGCACGATCTCAAACGTTTGAAAAAGGATAAAACTTATCAGGTTCCTCTTGAGCAGTATCAGGCGAATCTCAGGGCGATCATTGCACGGATTCGGAAGAACACCAGCGCCACGATCGTTTTTGCAACGACCACGCCAATCCTCGATGCGCGCCATGCGAAGCGCGGCGCGAATTTTGACCGCCTGGAAAAGGATGTGCAGCGCTACAATGAGGCGGCGATTGCGATCATGCTGGAGGCGGGGGTGCCGGTCCACGATCTGCACTGGGTGGTGGAGCAGCACGATCCAGAGAAGTTGCTGGGCGCCGATGGCACGCACTACACGAAGGACGGCTATCAACACCTGGCCGGTGCCGTCAGCGATTGTTTGCAGCGTCATTTGACCCTGCTGCGCTACAAACCGCTGAGCACACCAGCCTCGGGGCCCAGGGCGGCGGAGAGCTATCGCAAGACCGAGGCCGAACGCGATGCCCTGGTGCCCGAGGCGTATCGCAAGTTGCCCATTGGCACCTTTAAAACTCCGGAAAGTGAAAAATCCTGGCGTGCGGACCGTCCCGAGGTGCTCAAAAAGGTGATGGCGTCGCTCGGTGATTTGCCGCCACGTCCCTCGCCTCAGAAGGTACGCCGCATCTCCCGCGAATTGCGACGCGGGTACAGCATGGAGAAAATTGCGATCGACAACGGCGTGGACAACTGGATCAGTGCTCTCCTTTTAATCCCCGAGAAGTGCCAAAAGCCAGCGCCGGCGATTCTTTGGCTGCACTCGTCCACCCCGCATCACACCCAGATTCTCATCCCCAACACCAACGGCGGAGCAGAGTCACTGGGCGAGGCGTTCACCCGGGCGGGTTTTGTGGTGCTCGCGCCCGATGCGTACTGGCATGGCGAGCGCGAAGGCACCGGACCCTCGGGATCGGCCGAAACGGGGCGCAGCGAACAGGAGAGCCTCTTCAAGTTGCATCTGTGGATGGGGCGCACCCTGTGGGGCATGTTTGTGCGCGACGATCAAATCGCCCTCGATTATCTCTGCACGCGCCCGGAGGTGGATCGCAAACGCATCGGAGCGACCGGGATGAGCATGGGAAGCACACGCGCCTGGTGGCTGGCGGCGGTGGATGAACGCATCGCCGCGGTGGTTGGCGTTGCCTGTCTGACGCGCTATCAGAACCTGATCGCCCACGGACAACTGCGCCAGCATGGGGTGTATTACTGGGTGAACGGGCTGTTGAAACACTTCGATACCGAGGGCGTTCTTGCCCTGATCGCTCCCCGTCCCTACCTGGCATTGACCGGCGATCTCGATGCAGGCTCGCCGGTCGATGGGATCAAGGTGCTCGAACGCGAGGTGGGAAAGGTGTACCGGATCCTTGGGGCACAGGATCATTTTCGCAATGTGATCTATCCCGAGGTGGGGCACGCTTACACGCCCCAGATGCGCACAGAGATGCTCGCCTGGTTTGAACGCTGGTTGAAGCCGGGGACCAAACGATAGGATAGTCTGCGCTGGCGTGCTGCCGCGTGGTGTTCTCTCGACGAACGAACCATCGCTGCCCCTGAGAGAGATCCAGATGATGCGAACCTTCCCCCTGTCGTCGTTGTGCCTGGCGCTGCTGACGCTCCCTGTGCAGGCCGCCACGTTCCACGTGAGTCCTCGCGGAAACGATGGCGCATCGGGGAGTGCCGACGCCCCGTTCGCCACCCTGGAACGTGCCTACCTGGCCGCGCGCAAGATCCAGGAAGAACCGGTCACCCTCACCATCCATGGCGGAACCTACTTCCTCACCCGGCCGCTCACTCTCACCGCGGAGGACACGCGCTCGGCCAGGGCCCCGCTGCGTTGCATGGCCGCTGCCGGGGAGCGACCGGTCCTGAGCGGAGGCCGCGCGCTCACGGGGTGGAAGGAAACCGAGGTCAACGGACACAAACTCTGGGTCGCCGAGGTGCCTGCGGTCAAGGAGGGGAAGTGGTTCTTTCACCAGTTGTGGATCAATGGCCAGCGCCGCCCACGCGCACGCCATCCCAACAAGGGCTTTTTCACAATTGAATCACTCCCCGATGTCAAGCCGGGCACTCCCCGCTACCCCGGACAGAATCGCTTTATCTATCACAAGGGCGATCTGAAAAAGTGGAAGAACCTGCAGGACCTGGAGGTGGTTGTCTTGCACCTCTGGGTCGGCGTGCGCTTGCCGGTCGCCGCGCTCGACGAGAAGGACCGACTGGTAACCTTCACCACCGCCAGCAAGCGCATGCTGGTCGAAGGGAACAAGCCAGCGCGGTATTATGTCGAGAATGCCCTGGAACTGCTCGACACCCCTGGGGAGTGGTATCTCGATCGACACACGGGACAGGTCTACTACTGGCCCCTGCCCGGCGAATCGATTCCCCGCACCGAGGCGATTGCGCCGGTGTTGCCTCATGTCCTGCAACTCCAGGGGAAACCCGAGAAAAAACAATACCTGGAACACCTCACTTTCCATGGCCTGACCTTCGCACACACCGAGAACTGGCCCGCGCAGAACGATTCGGCCGACACGCAGGCAGCGGCCAACGTCGCCTCGGCAGTGCAGGGCGACGGCTTGCGCCACTGCCGCTGGGACCAATGCACCATCGCGCACACGGGTGCCTATGGGGTGCATCTGGCTCGTGGTTGCCAGGAATGCCAGGTGACCCAGTGCGACCTCTTCGACCTGGGTGGCGGAGGAATCAAGATCGGCGAGATGACCAATCGCGACGATCCGGCCCAGCAAACCGCGAAGATGCTTATCAGTGACAACCACATTCACGAGGGTGGACTGGTCTTTCCTCAGGCGGTCGGCCTCTGGGTCGGGCAGAGTTATGACAATGCGTTGACGCACAATCATATTCACGATCTTTTTTATACAGGAATCTCGGTCGGCTGGACGTGGGGCTATGGCAAAACGCTGGCGCGCGGCAACCGCATCGAGTACAACCTGGTCCACGACCTCGGGAAGGAAGTCCTCAGCGACATGGGCGGCATTTACACCCTGGGGACGCAACCAGGAACCGTGGTGCGTCACAATGTCTTTCACGACATTAACGGCTATGCCTATGGGGGCTGGGGGATCTACTTCGACGAGGGGAGCACCGCCATCGTGGCGGAGAATAACCTGGTCTACCGCACCTCCCATGGCGGGTTTCATCAGCACTACGGCAAGGACAATGTGGTTCGCAACAACATCTTCGCTTTTGGCCGCCATGCCCAGGTGCGCCGAACCCGCGTCGAAGCGCATCGCTCCTTCACCTTTGAGCACAACCTGGTCTACTACACCCAGGGCAAGCTCTTTGATGGCCGGTGGGATGGCGCAGTGACGCTGGCTCACAACCTGTACTGGAAAGTCGGCGGCGCCATCCCGGCGAGTGAACGCCAGATCGATCCCAAAAGTCTCTTTGTCGATCCGCTCTTTCTCGATCCGGAAAAGGGGAATTTTCAGCTCAAAGCCGATTCCCCCGCGCGCAAGATCGGCTTCAAGCCGTTCCGTGTGAACGAGGTGGGACCACGCCCGGTGAAAAACGATAAACAAGATCGCTGAGTGGGAATCGCCGCGCGGAGCGTCGTGTTGTGTTCCCAGGCCAAGGGGACTATACTAAACCAACTCGCAGGCCGGCTTCCAGGGAGGGAACCCATGCTTCTCCGCGCATTCAAAAGCTATCTGCGTCGTCGCCAGTTAACTCGCCGGGGGATTGTCCCCCAGCTTTCTCTGCTCACCTTCAGTGCGGGGGCTCGCTCTGGGGTGTGGACGGTATGCCCGGAATATCTCGCGCCGGGGTGTGTGGTCTACTCGGTCGGGGTAGGGGATAACCTGGCGTGGGATTACACGATGATCGAACACTTCGGCGCGACCGTGCATGCGTTCGATCCCACGCCGGCCAGTGTGCGCTGGGTGCGTCAGCAGCGTCTGCCGCAGCGATTCTTCTTTCACCCGATTGGCCTGGCTGCGCACGATGGCATGGCACACTTTACCCTCCCCACACGCGGCAGCCGGTTCAACTATCACCCGGTCGAGGCGAGCGCGGGGGACGAGTGCCTTGAAGCCCCTGTGGCTCGACTCGGTACGCTGATGGGGCAACTGGGCCATGCACGCCTGGATGTTCTGAAGATGGACATCGAGGGCGGGGAATATGCGGTGATCGACGATCTGCTCGCGACGGGCGTCTCGATTCGGCAATTGCTGGTCGAGTTTCACCATCACTTCCCGGAGATTGGCCTGGCGCGCACCGAGCAAACGGTCCAGGCGCTGGCCGCCGCCGGCTATCGGATCGCCCACATCTCGGAACGGGGGCTGGAGATCACCTTTGTGAACGAGCGGGGCTAGGTAACAAGGTGCCCTCTTTTCCCTTGTGAGCCCCCGGCCGTGCAGGCTACCATGCACTTGGGCTGCCCGCGCGGCCTGGCTTTCTGGCACAAAGGAGGGCTTCTGTGACTGCCACCTCATCGTTCCGCTGCGTCGTTGCCGTGCTCCTGCTGATTGGTGCCACCGCTTCACTTTCTGCCGCGCCGTTGCTCCCTCCCTCCAAGGAACAGATCAATCAGTGGATTACTCAACTCGGAGATCGCAGTTTCGCCACGCGCCAGCGCGCCCAGGACAATCTCTGGCAGGCCGGCGAACTCGCCGAGACCATCCTGCGGGAAGCGGTCGCCAACACCACCGACCCCGAGGTGAAGAAACGCGGCACCGAGATTCTGGAGAAGTTCAAGTGGGGGCTTTATCCCAACACGCCCCGGAAGATCGCGGACCTGATCCGCCAGTATCAGAGCGGCTCCCCGAACGTTCGCCAGCAACTGGTGAAGAGGTTTCTCGACGAGGGCGGACCGGGGTGCAAGACGCTTATCAAGATCGCTAAGGTGGAAGACAATCCCAATCTCCGGCGCCAGCTGTACGCGACGATCACCACCGAGGCGGGGCGCGCCCTGCCCGATCTGCTCGGTCGCAATGACTTTGCCACTCTCGATGCGTTGCTCGATCTCTGCCTGGCCCAGGAATATCGAACGAGCCTGCGGCACTGGATCGCCTACCAGTTGCTGCGCGGCAAACTCGATGACCAGATCAAGAACTATCAAGAGAAGGTCGCGAAAGAACCGGAAAAACAGCAGCTGCGAGAAACGCTCTTCTATCTGCACCGGGCGAAGGGCGATCTGAAGGCCGCCCGCGAGGTGGCGCGCCAGGCCAACCTCCCCACGCTGCTCGCCGATCTGGCACTCGACCAGGGCGACTGGAAAGAAGCAGCGCGATTGTTCCAGGGCGAGGATCTCCTTCCCATGGAGAAGATTGGCTACCAGGCGGCGGTCAATCGCCTGGCCGGCAAAAGCAAGGAAGCTGAGGCTTTCCTGGCCGAGATTCGCAAACGCGGCGAAGCAACCAACCCAAACAGCGAGGAACGCTGGTATGCCGCCAAGGCGCTCTTTATCAACGAACGCCCCAACGAGGCCATGGCTCTGCTCGACCATCGCCCCGAGATCAAGGCGGAGATTCTGATCGCGCACATGAAGTTCACCGAAGCGCTCAAGGTGCTTGATGCCGACAGGATCCCGCGCGAACTGCAAGGCATCAATGCGAACACCGCTTCCAGGGAGTTGCTGACCGCGCGGGTGCACTTCTTGCTCGGCGACAGGGAGAAGATGGCCAGCCTCCTCGACGGGTTGGCGGAGCGGATCAAACCCGGGGTCGATCAGTCGTGGGCCGGGCAGCTGATCGAAACCGAGTTGCGGTTGAATCGCACCGAAAAAGCCTTTGAGCATGCCGCTCGCGCTCTGCCGCTCCTGCAACACCCCTATTCGCAAACACAGATCCTTGAAAAGCTCTTCCCCGACCATGGCGAGGCAGCACGCGCCTGGTGGCTGGTGTTCCGGGCACGCCAGCCACAGGGAGATGTGCTGGACGCGATGAAACAACTGCGCGAACTCTTCGCCGGGAAGATCAAGGGGAACACCCTCGCCATGCTGTGCCAGGATGCTCCAACGCGGGTGCCGGAGCTGGCTCAGGGCAGCGGGCCCTTGCAGCTGGCCGAGGTCGCTGTCCTGGCGGGCGAGGATACGCTGGCGGAATCTTTCTTCAAAAAGGCCACCGAGGCCCCCACACCCGTCCCCGCGCTGCGTTATGGCGACTGGCTGGGGAGCAAGAAACGCTGGAAGGAAGCCGCCGAGATCTATGCCCTGGCTTACGACAAGGAACGCAAGGCGCCTCTGCCGCTCTACTTGCAGGGCTGGGCGCTGCTGCAGGCCGGCCAGAAGAAGGAAGGCCAGCGCCTGATCGATCAAGCGCACTGGTTGCCGCTCGGGGATGATCGGCTGCGCAGTTACTTTGCCAGCGATCTGGCCCGGCGCGACCATCTGGAGGATGCACGCAAGGAACGCGCTCTGCTCATGCGCACCTGTCCGTTACGCTCTTATTATGCCGGCGAGGCACAGCGCCAGAATTCGCTGGAGGCGAACGCCCGCGGTGATTACCTGGAGGTGGCGCGCGGCCATGAACAGGCGATTCTGCGCTGTCTGCATCCCACCGTCAGCTTCCTCGATCCCAGCGCCTTCATCGGCGTGCCGCACTACATCCATCGGCAGCGGGCGCGGGGACTGGTGGCGGCGGGGAAGGTGGACGAGGCGAAGGCAGAGATCGAACGCTGCCTGACTCTCCTCCCCGCACAGGTCGATCTCGCCATCAATCTGGTGCCGGCGCTGGAGAAAGCCGGCGACAAAAAAGCCGCGGACGATCTCTTTCAGCGCGTCCTCACGGTCAAGGAACAACTGTGCAAGGAGCAACCACGCAGCGCCACCCTGCACAATTCGCTGGCATGGATGTGTGCCTGCTGCCGGCGCGGACTGGAGACCGGGTTGACCCACGCACGCAGGGCGACCGAGCTGGAACCGACCGCGTCCGGATACCGCGATACCCTGGCAGAGATCTACTTCCAGAAGGGCGACAAGGAAAAGGCGATCGCCGCGATGACGAAATGCCTGGAACAGGAGCCGAAGCGCAGCTACTACCAGAAGCAGCTGGCGCGCTTCCGCGCGGGCGATCCCGGTGCGCCCCTGCCGCCTGAGTAAGCGCTCACGGACGCTGTGCCGGCGACAGACTCTCAATAAAGCGCTGAATATCCACAGCCCGCCAGCGCACCACACGAGCGCTAAATCGGAGCGGAGCGGGGAGCACCCCCTCAGCAACCAGACGCCAGAAGGTGCTCAAACTCACCGAGAGACGACGAGCCGCCTCGCGCGAGGTTAACAAGTCAGAGGGGGGAGGAGAGCCTGGCACGCGCATAACCCGTCCTCGTTCGCGAAGGTTGGCTGGGATCAACCGCGCGATAAATGTATAAACGTACACTATAGCGCCGCGCCTGAAAGAGCAAGGGGAGTTTCAACCGGGTGGGGCAGTTGGCTCGGGAATGAACCGATTCGCGATCAGGACGAGCAGGAGTCCGGCCACCCAACCAGTGAGCACATCGCTGAGATAGTTGACGCCGACATAGAGCCGGCTGAAGCCAATCAAAAAAACGAGGACGGCCACCGTAAGCATCGACAGGCGTTGCAGTTTACGTAAATGAGGTCGTTTGGTGACTACCAGCGCCAGCGTGCCCAGGATCGCCGTCGCCAGCAGAGCCTGATCACTGGGAAAGCTGGGGGTCATGGGGTGAGTTTCCAGCGCCCACTGCAGCGCCGGGCGTTCACGTCCAACAACAAACTGCAAGCCATAGCACAGCGCATAGGCGACCAGACCGAGAATCACCAGCAGACGGGTCGAGCGTAAGTCCTTGATTAGCCAGAAAAAGAGGATGGCGAACACCAGGATGCCCAGAAGGACGAGCGGATGTCCCAGCCAGCCCAGCGTCTGCATCTGCGGAGTCAACCAGGGGCGTTGGGCGTGGCGCAGGCCGTGACTGATGCCCTGATCGATGGCTTCCAGCGTCTCCATGGTTGCGTCTCCTGCCTGGCTTTCGCCATCCGCGATGAACTGCTCAATTGACAGCCTAACCGTTTTCAAGGTATAGTCCTACTGAGAAAAGCTGTCTGCTGTCTGCACCGGTTTCCACTTCTTGCGGTCGCGGCCGACGGCTTCTTGCTAAGATAAGGGGGCAGGGCTGTTCTTTCCGCCTGGCCAGAAGACTAGCCCCATGCCTGAAGCGAGTCTCGTGGGGTCAGAAACCCCTCAGCGGGTGGACGTCCGTAGCCGCACCAAGTCGCCTCACCCAGGAGGAACGGGATTCCCCGTTACGGGCCGATGTCTGAGCCTGTGAACCATCCCGACAACGACCTGCACAAGGACGATAGTCCACCGACCACCGCGGTGGAACCGCTCCTCTCCGATCCCGTCCTCGATCTGGGGCAGTCGTTACCTCCCAGCGATGAATCGCCCACCGTCATTTCGCGCCAACCGGTGCGCCCGGTCTCCAGCGAGTCGGCCCTGGCGAGTTCTCTCCGAGGACGGCGCCTGGCTCACTTTGAACTGATTGCCCCCGTGGGCGTGGGTGGCATGGCGGCGGTTATCAAGGCGCGCGATCTGCAGCTGGATCGCATCGTCGCCCTGAAAATCTTGCCCCCCGACATGGCCAACGATCCCGAGAACGTGCGCCGCTTTCATCAGGAAGCCCGCGCCGCCGCCAAACTGGATCACGAAAACATCGCGCGCGTCTTCTACTGCGGCGAGGATCAGAATCTCCACTTCATCGCCTTTGAATTTGTCCAGGGGGAGAACCTGCGCGCCATCCTGGAGCGTCGTGGCCGTCTCCCGGTCGCCGAATCGATCCACTATTTGCTGCAGATCGCCACGGGGTTGGCTCATGCAGCCAGCCGTGATGTGGTCCATCGCGACATCAAACCCTCGAACATCATCATCACCAGTAATGGGCGCGCCAAGCTGGTGGACATGGGGCTGGCGCGCAGCCTGGCTCCGCACGAGGACCATGGCCTGACTCAGTCGGGCGTCACGCTGGGGACCTTTGACTACATCTCCCCCGAGCAAGCGCTGGAACCTCGCGATGCCGATGTCCGCAGCGACATCTATTCCCTCGGCTGCACCTTCTACCATCTTCTGACGGGGCAGCCTCCGGTTCCGGAGGGAACCGCGGCACGCAAGCTGCACCATCATCAAAATGTCAACCCGGTCGATCCGCGTCAGCTGGTCCCGGAGATTCCCGACGATGTGGCGCTCATCCTGGCCAAGATGATGGCCAAGAACCCCGGCGATCGCTATCAGCGCCCCGAGCACCTGGTGCAGCAACTGTTGCGCGTCGCCCAGCGCTTCAATGCGGTCGCTGAATCGCCCGAAGGGCTGCTCTTTGTCGATGCGCCGGTTGCCACCACACCCACCACGCGACCGTTGCTGCTGGCGGCTCTCGGTGTGGCGGCCATTGTCACCCTGATCGTGGTCCTCGGGCAGCCCAGTCACACGCAACGTCCTCCCTTCCCCTTGCCGCGTGCGCTGGCGAACCCGGACAACAAGGATCGCGGTCCTGCGCGTCCGACCGAGGTGGGCGAGCTCACTGGGCCTGTGAAGCCACCAGGAAGTCCTGGCACCGGGAGTTCGCCAACGACCGGGGTGGCGACCTTTGTGTACGAAAACCAGGGACACCGCGAGTTGCGTGAGTTCCTGCGCAAGCAGCCACCCAACAGCGAGGTCGACATCGTTCTGGTCAGCGACCTGGTGCTCCCCGGCGAGGGAGCCGACAAGGACGATCCCGGGCTGGTGTTCCGGGGCCGCAAGATTACCATTCGCGCCCGCGATCGCCGGCCCACGATCTGGTTTACCTACGATGGCTATGCACGCAAATCCTCGCAGCAATGGGCCGCGTTGCTCTTCGAGGCAGAGGATGTCCACCTGCAAGGGCTGCGCCTGGTGGTGAACGCGCTTGAGGCGCAGCGCATGATGGGTGTCCTGCTTCGCGGCGGACGCCGTCATTTGCTCGAAGATTGTCAGTTTTTCCAGGTCTATCCGACCTATCGAGACGATCAGCGTCTGGAATCGTTGGTGGTGGATACCTCGCGGCCAGATAGCCGGCCCAGCGTGATGGTGCGGGATTGCAGCTTTGTGGGTGCCGAAGAAGTGGAAACGCGCACGGCCGCCGAAACGGTCAGCAGCGATCCCCTCGTGCTGCGCCGCATCGGTCGGGGAGGACATATCGCTGTCACTCGGAATGGGCCGGTGAATCTGCAGATGCAGCATTGCTCCTTTGGGCCGCACCTGGCGTGTTTGCGCCTGGACGGGATTACCGACACCGAGCAAACGGTGAGCGTGCAACACTGCTCGGCCATCCTGGGGGATAACAGCGCGTTCTTCCTGGTTGCAGACAAAGCTACCGCACGCGTGCAAACCAGCCTGAGTCTTTTCTCGCGGCCCGGGCGTTCCCTGGTCATGGGCTCGGAACCAGGCACCGCGCGCGGCGCGATGCTGATTCGACAACTCACCGAGGACGCGACCGCGTTTCTCTACCTCGGCGAGGACAATCGCTATCACAATCTCGATGGTTTCTGGGTTCGCGGTGCCAGCCCTGACTCGGTGGCCTCGTTTGACTGGGATGATTTCATCACCCGGCTGCGTGAAACCAGCGGCCAGGATGAAAAATCGCAAACGCTCGATACCAGCCCCTGGGTCGAGGACGACCCCCTGGCTGCCCTGGGGAGTCTCAAACTGGCGCGCGCGTTTCATGTGCATGAACGGCAGCGCGATTTGCGCGCCACCGGGAACGAGCAAAGTCTGATCGGCGTGGAACGATGCGCAGGGCTGTCCTATGTCAGCAACCTTCCCCGATTGACCGAGAAAAAGCCGACTCCCCTCACACGCAAGGAAAAGGTGGTCGATCCCAGCATCACCCAGGCGGGCAACGGCTCCTATGTCACCCTGCGCCAGGCGCTGGAGGAAGCCCAGCCGGGAGATGTCATTCTGATCAAACACAATGGCGTGCTCGCCAGCGGTCCAGTGCGGCTTGAGAAGAGCAACCTGGAACTCACCATTCGCCCCGCGCCCGGTTGTCGGCCCGTTCTCGCGCTGGAAAGCCAGGAACGCGAAGCAGCGCTCTTCCAGGTGCAGGAGGGCAAACTGACGTTCAAACAGATGACCTTTCTGCTGCAACCCACGGAGAATGGCACCGGGATGCGTTCCCTGGTGGCGATGGTGGGCGATGGCACCTGTCGCTTTGAGGAGTGTGTGATCACCCTGGGCGAGCCGCGTGGCAACACCCTGGGTGTCGTGACACTGGCGGACCAGGCAGCAGTGATGATGAAGAAACCCGCGCAATCCGCCGGCCCGCGCCTGAGCTTCGAGAACTGCCTGGTGCGCGGCAAGGGCGATCTCCTCTGGTGTCGTTCCAGTCGGCCTTTCAAGCTCGAAGCCTCGCACCTGCTGGTGGCGTTAACCGGCTCGTTGATCGAGGTCGAAGGGGCCCGCGAGGAGAGCCAACCGCTGGCCGAAGCCAGTCGCGCCCAGGCCACGGTTGAGTTGCACCATGTCACGGCCTGCCACCAGGACCATCTCCTGCAACTCCGTGGCAGCAAGGACCTGAAGAACTTTGTTCCCTTCCAGTGGAAACCGTCGAACTGTCTGTTCGTTTCGTTGACCGGCAAATCGCTGGTGCACCTGGAGGGGATGGACGTCAGCGATGAGAAGTTGAAGGAAAAGCTGACGTGGGAAGGCTCGCGGAACGCCTACGGCAACTTCATGGATCTGCTGGATCAGCAACCACGCGGGACCGACATGCGGCCACCGGCCTATGGCGAGGATCGCTGGAAAACATTCACCGGCGAGAGCGATGCACGTTTTGAGCGCGTCAAGTTCGCAACCCCTCCTGAGCCGAACAGTTTGCAGCGGGTGCGCCCCATGCAGTTCCAGACGATCGACCTGCAGGACTTTGGCGCTAATCTTGAGCAGGTGCCGACCCCACCAACCGAGGAACGGCCGGCGACGGATGCTCGCTGACAGGCAATTGTCCCCAAAACGCCAACAGGACGAGAATCCAGGGTGATCCTCGTCCTGCTTTGTTCTGGCTCGGTACTGAAGAACGCCCGTTATTTCTTCTTCTTGGCCGGCGTCTTCTTTTTCTTGGCTGTCGGAGTCTTGGCAGATGCCTTGGGTTTGCTCGCCGAGGGCTTCTTCTTGTTGGCGCCGAAGATGGCTTCGTAGCCTTCCGCAAAATTCTTGGTTTCTGCCAGACCGACGCGAATAATACTCACGAACCCGTCCCTCCTCTAGATTGTGCGAGTGATGGCGGCAGCAGCGTCTCGCACTCCACCAGATTACTCGGGCGTCCCCCAATGCCCTGCACTCCGGCGGGAGATGCGCATTCATCCATGCGCATCGTCAGTGTAAACAGAAAAACTGACATTGTCACGCCCAAGTCGCGCAAAACACTTAACAGGGGGAACCTGCAGGGCTGGAATAATCCGGAGAAGTCCGAGGCCAGGCCTCCCGAGGCTGTCCGGAGCAGCGGAGAGCCAGCAGGAGGCCATGCGACAAACATCAGCGAACCGCGTGACCGGACGGATTGGCAGGATCCGGCCCGAGGTGGCCTCACCTCCCCAGGTGAAACCAGGCTGATGTTCGCTTCCGACACCGCAAACTTACCCGATGACAGAGACGAGTCAATTTGCGGCGAGCGGTCAATACGGAAAATGCAGCGAAGCCAGCGAAGCCCTGTCGATTCTATGCATTGGAGCGGCTCTTGCTGCGGGCAAGCGCACCCTGTCCAGGGTGGCGCTTGCCCGCGCAGCTCTCAGCCAAAGAGCGCATCGATCGCCTTCCCCTTGCCATCCTCGGTGACATAGAACGGCCGGCTCTCCGTTTCGTAGGAGAGATCCGCCGGGATGCCCAGCGTGCGATAGATCGACGCGTGCAGATTGGAAATCGTGACCGGATTTTTCGTGGTGACAAAAGGCCGTTCGTTGGCCGTTTCGCCGTAGACGCTCCCCCGCTTGATCCCGCCGCCAAAGAGAACCACTCCCCCTGCGCCCGTGAAGTGGCGATGCATCCCGTAGAACTTCTCCTCGGTAACGCGCTCGGGCACCTGCACCTGATCCTTGACGGGGTTTTCTGGCTTCCCCTCGGTGAGCATGTCGCGGCTAAATTCGCTGGCGATCACGATCAAGGTGCGCGAGAGAAGTTTGCGCGCTTCCAGGTCCTTGACCAGCTGGGCAATGGGGGCATCGATCTGCTTCATCATCTCGACCAGACGGCTGTGGCCGTTTTCGTGGGTGTCCCAGCCAAGGAAGGGCACGTACTCGGTGGTCACCTCAATGAAGCGTGCTCCCGCTTCCACCAGGCGGCGCGCCAGCAGGCAGCCCAGGCCAAAGCGCCCCGTATTGTAGATATTGTAGCTCTCCTTTGGCTCCAGAGTCAGATCGAACGCCTTGGCCGCCGGAGAATTGAGCAAGCGATGGGCTCCCTCGATCGACTTGAGAAACTCCTCTTCCTTGGGATCGAGCCCCTTGGCAGCGCGCCGCGCCTGAAGCGTTTTCAGGTACAGCTGGCGGCGTTCCTCGAAGCGTTTGCGCGACATTCCGGGCGGCGGTTGCACAGTGTAAATCGCCTGCGCTGGCTCGGGCACCAGGAAGGGACCATAGGCGGTCCCGAGAAACCCGGCCGTCTGGAATGCCTTGACCTCGAAATCCTCGCCACCGGCCGAGCGTTGCCCGATGTCGATGAATGCCGGAACGTCGGGGTGGCGCGGCCCCAGGGTGCGACTGATCACTGCGCCGATGTGTGGCGCGGCCACCGTTTGCGGCGGAACATAGCCCGTGTGCCAGTGATACTGGTGGCGGGAATGCAGGATAAACCCCAGGTCGCCGGCCTTGAAGGTTTTGATCAGCGTCCCCAGGTGCATCACCTTGGCGATGTGGGGCATCCCCTCGGAAATGCGTAGCCCCTCAAGGGTGGTGGGAATGGCGCGGAAGGTCGAATAGACCGCCTTCGCTTCCATGCCGCGCTCAAAGGGGGTGTACTTCTTCATGTCCCAGGTTTCGGTCGCGGCCTGTCCGCCGGCCATCCACAGGACGATCACGGCATCGGCAGTCGCCTTGAGCGGCTGAGCCGGTTCGACCACCGCCTGCACCGTCCCCTGGCCCAGGAGTGCCGCCGCGCCGGCCGCCCCGGTCGTGCGGAGAAAATCACGTCGCGAGAAATTCTGATTATGCATCATGGCGTGCTCGTCGGTTCAAACGCTTTACTTTTGGCCTGGAAACAAGGACGGTTTGCTTAACGAACAAACTGGAACTCAGGGTTGTTCACCAGCACCCACAGAACATCTTCCCACCCTTCCTGGCGATTTTTCTCCTTCGGCGTCCCCAGCAACGGTTTGACGAGGGCAACTTCCTCCGCCGTGGGTATTCGGCCCAGAGCGCGCAGATAAAGCACGCGCGCCACCTCGTCGCCATTCTCCTGGCGGCCCAGTTCCGAGGCGAGCAGGGTCTTTGCTCCCGCCTGCAAGCGCTCGGCCAGGGTACGCCCGTTGACCAGTTCCAGCGCTTGAAGGACGGTGCTTTCCTGGCTGCGCTCGGTACAAACCTGCTCGCGATTGGGACGTCCCAGCGCGGTGGTCAGCGCATCGGGCTTCTTGTGGCGCCACGTGCGCATGTGTGGATTGGCCACGCGCACCTGCATCGCTGGTCCGCCCGGCCAGTATCCCGTGAGCTGCGCGACCGCATCCAGATACTGCTCGGAGGTCAGGCGGCGCTCGGTCGGCCCCAGCAGCGGGGTCTTCTTTTTAGGATTGGCCGGCGGCACCGGCAGCTGATAGATGCGCGACAGCAAGATCGTCCGCAGCATGTGCTTGGCGTTGTAATCGTGTGCCATGAAGTCATACGCCAGCCAGTCCAGGAGCGGTGATTCCAGCGTTACGCTATCGAAATCATCGGCGGGCTCGAGGATCCCTTCGCCAAGCAGCCGTTTCCACAGGCGATTGACCATGGCGCGGGCAAAGCGTGGATTCCTGGGACGCGTCACCATGGTGGCAACCGCCTGGCGCCGCGTGTTCAGATCCGCCTTGGGATCGACCGTCCCCAGATCGGGGAAGAGAAACACCGGGGCCGCCTTCACCCCCGTCGGCTTGTCGCAGCGATGAATTTCCAGATTTTGCGGAGTGAAAAAGGAGGCAAGACCATAGGCCTCCGCGAGTTTGCGCTTGTTGATAAAGCTGTTGTGGCAGGAGGCACACTTGAGCGCGGAGGCCAGGAAAACCTGCCCCACGTTCTGGGCCGCCTGAATGGGAGGCGTCTGGCTGGCATTGACCCGGCCGCGCCAGTTCACCCCCTTCAGATAGCCATCCGGACCGTTCGGCCCCGGATTGAGCAGTTCAAAGACCATCTGATCGAGCGGGCGATTCTCCAGCAAGGCAGGGTAAAGCCAGGTGGTTACCGGCTTGCGCAGGCCATCGATATTCGTTTGCTCGTCATTGCGGAGCAGGTCGTTCCAGTAAGTCATCCAGTGTTCGGCGTATGCTTCCTTCTCGGCCAGCAGACGATCGACAAGTTTGGCGCGCTTGTCGGGGCTGCGGTCGGCAAGAAACCCCTGCAGCTGTTGCGGTGTGGGGGGAAGCCCAATCACGTCGAAATACACGCGGCGGGCAAAGGTGCGCTCGTCGACCGGCGCCGGCGGAGTGTATCCCTGCTTTTTCCAGTAAGCGGCGAGAAACCGATCGAGTGCCGACCCCTCGCCGGGGGGCGGCTGGGGCGGTTTGGGGAGGGAGGCCACCTCGGCGCGCTGACTGGCGCGGAACGTGTCCCAGCTTTTCCTGGGCGTATCGGCCTGGACCGCACCGAGGACCAGAAGCGAACCAAGGCAGGCGAGGGAAAGTGTGCGTGGAGAGATCATCGATCACCCATGCCTGACGGAGGAAGGAATCGCGGTGAACTCACCCTTTGTAGTTCATCCCTTCAGTGTAGCGGACCCAGACCGGAAACGGCAGAGAGAAAACAGATGACTGCGCCGAAGAAACGCGGCATAATCAACCCGCGCCGAGCGGTCCGCGACCGTCGCCCTGTCTCCGCGGACCGCTCCGACCAGCACCAGGCGCTGCGCATGGCTTCAGGAGACACCATCATGGGTGCAGTTCGTCTCGTGAGCGGATTGACCGCCATTCTTGTGTTGACGTCGAGCCTGTTCGGGGCCGACCGGGGGTCGCGCCCCAACCTCGTCTTTATCCTGGCGGATGATCTGGGGATCAACGATCTGGGGTGTTATGGCCGCAAGGATCAGCAAACGCCGCACCTGGATAAACTGGCGCGTGAAGGAATGCGTTTCACCGCGGCCTATGCCGCACAATCGGTCTGTTCCCCCACCCGCGCAGCGCTGATGACCGGGAAGGCTCCCGCGCGTCTGCATCTGACCACGTTTCTCCCGGGTCGCGGGGATGCGCCCTCGCAAAAATTGCTGCATCCGAAGATCACCATGCAGCTGCCGCTGGAGGGAAAAACGCTCGCCGAATATCTCAAGGAACTCGGCTACACCAGCGCCTGCATGGGAAAATGGCACCTGGGCGGACAGGGATTCGGCCCGAAAAATCAGGGGTTTGATGTGGTCCATGCGGGGAAGCCGAACACCACTCCCTCTGCGACCGAGGGCGGCAAGGGCGAGTATGATCTGACCGCGCAGGCAGAGAAGTTCATCACCGACAATAAAGATCGCCCTTTCTTCCTTTATCTGGCCCACAACAACCCACATATTCCGCTGGCGGCCAAACCGGAGCTGGTCAAAAAGTACAAGGATTCCTTCAATCCCCTCTATGCCGCCGTGGTCAACACCCTGGATGACACCGTTGGCCGGGTGCTGGCGAAACTGGACGACCTGAAACTCGCCGAGAACACCATAGTGGTGTTCACCTCCGACAATGGCGGTCTGCACGTCCCGGAGATGCAGAACACCCCGGCGACCCACAACACCCCGTATCGCGCAGGCAAAGGATTTCTCTACGAGGGAGGGATTCGCATTCCGCTGATTGTTCGCTGGCCGGGGCAGGTGGCGGCCGGAAAGGTGGTCGACACGCCCGTGATCACCACCGACTGGCTCCCGACGTTTCTGGAGTTGTGCGGAGGGAAGGTCCCAGCGGGGCTGGATGGCGTCAGTCTGGCTGGGTTACTGCAGGGGAAGGAGCTTGCTCCGCGCGCACTCTACTGGCATATTCCGCACTACACCAATCAGGGCAGCCGCCCTTCGGGAGCCGTTCGCGCGGGCAACTGGAAGTTGATCGAACACTACGAGGATGGCAAACAGGAACTCTTCGACCTGGCAAGCGACCCTGGCGAGGCGCATGATCTGGCCGCGAAATCGCCCGAGAAGGTCAAGGAGTTGCACACCCAGCTGGTGGCGTGGAAAAAAGCGGTCAAGGCCCAGGACAACGTTCCCAATCCCGCCTTCGATCCGGCCCTGCATCAAAAGCTCTATGTCGACGTGGATGTCTCGTCGCTCAAGCCCGCTGCCACCGCACGGGAGATGCGCCCCCGCCTGGAGGCCTGGCGCGAACTGATGATCACCGTGGTTCGCAAAAAACCCTGACCACGCGGAGCCAGCGGGGACGCGAAACGCTGACCGATAACAGAGATAAAGAAGATCGCCTCTATCCTGTTATGATTTGGAATCGCTCTTTCCGTTGGATCGTGCGCGAGCGGGATCGCTGCGCAGCGACGGTGCACCCGTTCACGCGGGACGCCGACTTTCCCTTGCGGGTGCGCGCCCCCATCTGCAGGCGCAACGGACGCCTGGCGGGGAGCATCCTTCATCCAGAGAACCTTGCCATGAACCTCGTGACCCTTGCCCTGTTCTCCACGGTTGTCGTCGCTGCGGCCCCTCCACGCCAGCCAACCCAGAAGTTGTATGTCGCCAACTCGCTCGGCAACGACATCCATGTGATTGATACCGCGACCAACAAGGTCCTCAAACGCGTCGAGGTCGGTCCGCAACCCCATGGGCTGGTGGCGACGGCGAAGGGCGACCGCCTTTTTCTCACGATCGAAAACAGCGCCGGCGACGAGGGCGAACTCCTGTGGTTCGATCCGCGCAGCGACACCGTTACGCGGCGCATGAAAATCGGGCCGCGCCCCAATCAGCTGGCCTGCACCCCCGACGGCAAGATCGTCTACGTCCCCTGTGATGATGCTTCCTGGTGGGTGATCGATACCGAAAAAGGCACGGTGCTCCGCAAGATCCCCACCGGCGGCCGCCCGCACAATACCCTCTGTTCGGCGGATGGCAAACGGATGTACCTCGGTCCGAAAGGCTCGTACCATGTGCTGATTGCCGACGTGAGCACGCATCGGTTGATCGGCGAAATCCCGCTCTCCGATGCCCCGCGACCGATCGTGCTCTCCAGGGACGAGAAACGCCTGTACGCCAATGTGGACACGCTCATCGGCTTTGAGGTCGCCGATCTCACCACGCGCAAGGTGATTCATCGCGTCGAGGCCGAGGTGCCCGCGGAGTTGTTGCGCAAGGCGAGCCGCAGCCATGGCATTGGAGTGCGCCCCGACCAGAAGGAACTATGGATGTGCGATGTCTATCATGATCGCACCTACATCTTCGATTTGACCGTCGATCCGCCCCGACAAATTGAAACGCTGGTGATGAAGGGGGGCGGCTACTGGATGAGCTTCGCCCCGGATGGCAAACGTTGTTACATCAGCGAGCGCATTGGCGATTCGGTGGCGGTGATCGACACCGCAACGCGGAAAACCGTGGCGCGCATCCGGGTGGGGAAGGCGCCGAAGCGCGTCCTGGTGGTGACGCTCCCCGAACCTGGTTCTCCGGCGCAACAATAATCGCTTGCCGCGGTGAACAGCCCGAATTATGCGTGGATGAACGGGTGGAGCGGCGCAAAGCCGCCGGTGGAATGTCCTGTTGTGGGCCTAGCGGTGCCCCAGGAAGACCTGTCGGTGCACGCCCTGTGAATCGGCCTCGCGTTCACGCGCTCCCACAAGGTCCATTCAAATCGCTCCCCACTGTGCAAAATGGGTGGGCAGATCCCACCCTGGTTGCTTCAATCTCAACAGGGGAACGAAGAGCGCCGTGCGCCCCACCAACCAGGATGGCCCTCCCGCCGCGGGAGGAGACAGCGGCGTGCAGGAGAATCGGCATGAAGATCGCAGTCGTCGGCGTGGGCTATGTCGGGTTGGTAACGGGAACCTGTTTCGCTGAGAGCGGCAACGAGGTTGTCTGCATCGACATCGACGCACGCAAGATCGCCCAGCTCAACGCCGGTCAGTTGCCCATCTACGAGCCAGGGTTGCAAGAACTGGTGCAGCGCAACCAACGTGAAGGGCGATTGTCCTTCACGACCAACCTGGCGGAGGGGATCGCGCCTGCACAGTTGATCTTCATTGCCGTGGGAACCCCGCAAAGCGAGGATGGCTCGGCAAATCTCTCCGGATTATGGGCGGTCGCGGACAGCATCGCCGAGCACCTGAACAACTCCAAGATCATCGTGGTCAAGAGCACGGTGCCGGTGGGGACCAATCGGCAACTGGCCGAACGACTGGCGGCCCGGGCGCGGTTTCCCGTGGAGGTCGCCAGCAACCCGGAGTTTCTCAAGGAAGGGGCCGCCATCGACGATTGCACCAAGCCCGATCGCGTGGTGGTGGGAGTGCGTCACCCCGAGGTCGCCGAGATCCTGCAAGAACTTTATCGCCCCTTCCTGCGCACCGAACATCCCTTCCTGGTGATGACGCCCGAGAGCGCCGAGATGACCAAGTATGTCGCCAACGCCATGCTGGCGACCAAGATCAGCTTTATCAACGAGATGGCCAACCTGTGCGAACGGATGGGGGCGGACATCAACGAGGTGCGAAGAGGGATCGGCCACGATGCGCGCATTGGCTTCCAGTTCCTCTTTCCGGGAGCGGGCTATGGCGGTTCGTGCTTCCCCAAGGACATCCGCGCCATCGTCAGCATGTCGCGTCCCACCGGCGTACCCGTGCGCATCATGGAGGCCGTCGACCAGGTCAATGAAGCACAAAAAGGGGTTCTTTTCTCCAAGATTCAGGAGCATTTCGGGCCGCGTCTGGAAGGGAAGACGCTGGCGGTCTGGGGGCTGGCTTTCAAGCCACGCACCGATGACATTCGCGAGGCACCCGCGCTGGTCCTGATCGATTCGCTCCTCAAGGCCGGGGTGGCGGTGCGCGTGCACGATCCCGAGGCGCTCACCAATGTCAAGGCGGTGTATGGCGAGCGCCTGGCCTACTGCGATCGTCCCTATGGCGCACTGGAGGGAGCCGACGCCCTGGCGATCGTGACCGAATGGCAGCAATTTCGCAATCCTGATTTCGAGGTGATGCGTCGGCTGATGCGCGAGCCGGTTGTCTTCGATGGCCGCAATCTTTACGATCCCAAACACATGGGGAGCCTGGGCTTCACCTACTACTCGATCGGTCGCAGCACGGTGCGTCCCACAAAACCAGAAGACCGTTGACCTGGGGTTGTCCTCGCGTTTCTCACCGGGCTACCAGGTCGTGGTAAGCGGCCAGTTTCTTGCGCAGTTCCTCGACACGCTGCGCCAGGTGATCGGCCTCCGAGGGCAGCACGCGCGGCAGCCCCTCGAACAGAACCTTGCCGTCCGGGCTGGTCACCTTGAAGTTGCGGAACGCCCACGAACTCCCCCAGGTGGACACGCTGACGCACCCTTTGGGATGCCGCTCATTGCGCAGCTCGTAGATGCAATCCTCGTTGAGGAAGAAGCGGAAGCGGTCGCCACGCGCTTCAGCGCGCACGGTGACCCATCGATCAAACGGGATCGACCCTGGTTTGCGATCCAGCAGCTGATACTTCCCACCGAGGAACTCCTGCAGGGCGTGGAACGTGCTGCGCCAGCCGCCCACCGTGACACCCACGTTGCTCTCGAAGGGGATCTCGCGCACGCTCAGGATCACTCCATCTTTCACGTTCCCCTTGATAAACCGTGTTTGCACTTCAAAGTCATAATCGGTCCAGGTGGGCTCACCAAAGATGATGGTGGAGCCGGCGAAGGTGACGTCGTTCTTCTGCACCACGGTGTCGCCCTCCTGGTCCCACTTCCCCACCCCGGAGAACTGAACGCGGCGCCGGGCGGCTCCAGGGTCCCTGGCATCAAGAGCATCAAGCTGAGCCTGCACGGCAGACAATTCGGTCTCGAGGACCGTTTTGCGCGCCAGCACAAGGGGGGGCGTGTGCGCATCCCAGGAATACAGGGCGGGAATGATCTCGCCGCAAAGCAACGCCATTCCATCTGCGGTAAAGGTAAGTCCACGGCCACGATTGGTTGGGCCGCGCAGAAGGAGCGCTTCCTGCGCGGTAATCACATCCCAGACGCGAATGATGCCTTCCTCACAAACCGCCGCCACGCGCTGACTATCCGGGGTAAAGGTGACGGAACGAATCGGCCGGGTGTGCCCGCGCAGGGTGTGCAGCACTTTGCCCGTCTGGCGCTCGAGCAACAAGGTGGTGTGATCCTCGCAGCCAGCGGCCAGAAAGCGACCATCCGGGCTAAAACAAACGGCGAAAACGGCGCCGTGGCCGGAGACAATGGATTTCTCCTCGCGCCCGGTTTCGAGGTTCCACACCTTGATGCGCGCATCCTGGGAACCGCTGACGAGAGACTTGCCATCGGCGCTGAAGGCGAGGGCATGGATCTCCTGCAGATGAGCATTCCAGCTGCGTTGTTCCTTACCGGTCGCCACGTCCCAGAGTTTGATCTCCCCCGGAACCGACCGCCACTGGCGATCCCCCGAGCCACTGGCAAGGAGCTTGCCATCGGGACGGAAGGCGAGACTGAGCACCGTTGCATTATGGGTGTGCGCCTCGAAGCGCAGGGCTCCGGTACGAACATCCCAGACCTTCAATTCACTCTTCCTGGTCGGGGGATCGCCTCCGCCAGCAGCGACCAGGTCCCCGTCGGGGGGAAGTGCGACGGACCAGATCGGGAAAGTATGTTTCTTCGCAAAGGTCGGAGCCTGGGCTCTGGCCAGTTTTCCGAAATGCACCAGTCTGTTTCCGCCAGCGCAAACGTAGTGCTGGCCACTCGCGTCGAAGGCGATGTCGTTGAGCGAAAAATGTTCGGACGACACTGCGAAGGCGCGCTCCACCGGAACAAAATTCATGATGCGAATGGTGCCCCCGCTGGCCGAGGCGATGAAGCGGCCGTCGCGAAGAAGCAGGCCGTTGCAGGGCGTTCCCGTCCCCTCGGCGGCAAAGATCGGCTGGCGCGACCCGATCGCAACGACCTGAATCCGCTCCTTCGCGAGCACGATCACCCCCTTGCCATCCGGGGTGAACAGCAGATCGTGGGGATCCTCCACGCGCGTTTGCAGCGTACTGCGCTGAGCGAGATTACTCACCGGAGCGACCACCACTCCGCCCCCTGCATCCATCCCTGCCAGGCGATCCCCGGTCGGGCTGTAGGCCACGCGTACGATGGGGGTCTGTGTCGGCATCGAGGTCAACTTCTCCCCGGTGTTGACGCGCCATATCTGCACCGCGCGGAGATTGCTCGCGGTGGCCAGCAGCGCACCTCCTGGATGGAAGGCGAAATCCGTCACGGGGACTTCACACCTGAGCGTATCGATCGCCATACCCCGTTCGAGATTCCAGATCTTGACGGTGCCATCCCGGGAAGCGCTCGCCAGGAATTCGCCGTTGGGACTGAAACCTAGCTGGACAATCGCGCGTGCGTGGCCGTGCAGCCTCGTGCGCAGCGTTCCTCCTGGAAGATCCCAGACCAGCACGGAGCCATCGCTGCATCCGCCCACCAGCGTTTTGCCATCACGGGAGAACCCCAGGGAAAGCACCACCAGAGGAAGACGAACCGTGCGGAGCAATTCTCCCTTTTGAAGATCCCATAACTTCAAATATGGATCGGAGCCGGCGCTCGCGAGAAGCGTTTCCTCCGAATTGACCGCCAACGCCTGAATACCCTCATGTTTGCCGAGCATCTCCATGTCACGCTGACACTGGCGCCACAGGTAGAACCACTCGAAACTGCGCAGATCAGGTTGGCCGGACTCGGGGCGAAGACGTTCGAGCAGGTCCCGCGCGCGGGGCAGATCCCCCTCGCGGCTGGCGGTCAGGGCCAGCTGGTAGCGGGCGTGGTAAAGCGAGCGATGCAGGAGTTGCTGACTCCGCTGTAACTCCAGGGTGCGCGCGTCGGCTTCGCGCTGTTTCGCCTCGGCCCGTTGTTGCGCCTTCTCCGCGGCTTGCTGGGCCTGCTCGGCGGTTTCCTGCGCCTGGGCGGCAACGCCGGCGCGTTCGATCGCCCGGTCTCGTGCCTCGTTCAACTGAAAGGTAAACCACCCTCCGAGCGCCAGCAAACCCACCCCTGCCAGGATCAGGCAAGCGAGCAACGCCGCCACTGCCGGGTTACGCCGACACCAGCGCCAGGTGCGTTCGGTACGACTTACGGGCCGCGCCTGGATCGGTTCACTGCGCAGCCAGTGGTCGAGATCATTGGCCAGCGCCTCGGCGGAGCTGTAGCGGCGCAGCGGATCTTTCTGCAGACATTTCAGACAGATTGTCTCCAGATCATGGTCGATGCCGGCCACCAGAGTGTGGGGCGGGACTGGCTCCTGCTCCATCACGCGCAGCAGGGTCTCCATCGCGGTCTCAGCCTGGAAGGGGGGACGGCCGGTGAGCAGTTCGTAGAGGATGGCGCCGAGGGCGTGCACATCGACGGCGGTCGTCAATCCCTTCTCGGCCCGCGCCTGCTCGGGAGCCATGTAACCCGGGGTGCCAACAATCGCCCCCGACTGCGTGACCCCGGGGCGATCCTCCGCCACGCGTTTGGCGAGTCCAAAATCTGTCACAAACGGCATGGGGAGAGGCGTGGCAGCGGTGCTTTCCCGGCTTTCCTCCTCGAGCAAAATATTGGCTGGCTTCAGATCGCGGTGAATAATGCCGCGTTGATGGGCGTAATGGACGGCCCGGGCCACGGTGGCGATGAGACGGGCACTTTCTCGTTGCCGATCCTTGCTGGTCCGGCCTTCGCGCGGATGCTGGAGGATTCGGCCGCCCTCGATCAGTTTCATCGAAAAATAGTGCTGCCCCTCGACCTCACCGACCTCGTAGATGGGGAGGATATTGGGGTGGTCGAGGTGGGCGGCCGCCTCGGCCTCGGCACGGAAGCGGGCGACATCGGCCGGGGAAGCAAGTTGCCCGCTGAGGATCATTTTGACGGCGACGATGCGGTTGAGCGACGCTTGTTTCGCCTTGAACACCACGCCCATGCCGCCGCGCGCGATTTCTTCCAGGAGTTCATAGTCGCCAAACCTGCGCAACCTGAACTCGACCGCGCTGGAACCAAAGGCGCGCGGCAAGGTCCCATCAGCGGACAGAGTCAAGGGATCAGCGCCCGGACGGTCGCTCATGAGAAGGCTCCAGGGAAGCGTATGCGAGTTTTGAAAATAACATAGCGCGAGACGACCGGCAAGAGTTGGCGTGCAGAGCGAACCGATTGCCAGCGGTCTCTTCGTGCTAGGCAAAGAGAGATCGGTCCGGTAGCATGAGAGCAGGCAGTTTCCGCGGCTCCTCTTTCCGAGGGAGTCTCACGCATGTACGCAACGTTTCTGCTGGCGGCTCTGGTGCAGGTGCCGGGCGCCGACCCCGATCGGCCCTCGCTCGTTATCTTCGGCCGCGAGCGCTGGTATCAGGCAGTCAAGGGAGACGAGGAGGTCTTCACGGGCGTGCTCGAGCGCCTTCCCGGCGGGGGACGGAATCAACGCAACAGTTTTGTGCTGGTCATGCGCGGCGACGTCCGCAATCCCTCGCGGGAAGTGTTCGTCGGCGAGGACACGCGGGCTCTGCTCCCCTTTGTCAACCGGCGCGTGCGCATCACGGGCATGGCGGTCGATCTGCGCGTGGATAGTCGAATGCGCTACGAGATCTGGCCGGCGCGGATTGAACTCGAGGGCCGCGGAGTCGGCGGGGGACGACCGGGGCAGATTCTGGCGCGCCTCGACTGGCAGGCGCGCCTGCCTCCCGGGGGCGTGGTTCGGCTCGGCGCCGGGCAGCAGCAAGCAGCGATTCGCTCCGGGGTGGAGTTCTTCAAGGCGGTCAACGGCAATCGCGAAGAGGCGCGCGAGATTGTACGCGGCCTGGGGGTTGATGACATCGACTGGCGCACCCAGATGGTCCTGGTGGTCACCGGTGGCGTGCAACAAAGCACCGGCTATGCGGTCGAGATCACCAACATCGACATCAAGAATCAAACGATGACGGTCTCGTGGCGGTTACAGCGCCCTGGTCCGCGCGACCCCATGATCCTCAAGCCGTCTCATCCGGCGCAGATTGTCGTGGTGCCACGCTTCGAGGGGAATGTGCGCTTTGATCCCCCCGCGCCGAAGTAACCCGACGCGCCGGCGAACCGACGGATGGAACAAGCCATGAATGTGACTGTGGCGTATGGCCGGCAGCGTGTTGAGGTGGAAGCCCCCGCCGGGAGTGGGGTCGAGAATCCCCCCACGGCGGCGCTTGCCAATCCTGTCGCGGCGCTTCAGGCGGCTCTGGAGCGCCCGCGTGACTATCCCCCTCTGCGCCAGGCGATCATCCCCGACGACCAGGTGACTGTTCTGGTCGATGAGCGCCTGCCTCAGGTGGGGCTGCTGCTGACGGCCTTGCTCGATCACATTCTGGAAGCCAAGGTGGCACCCGAGGCAATCACGCTGCTCTGTCCCTCGGCCGCCGGCGGACAGCCCTGGTTGACCGCTCTCCCCGATTACCTGGAAGAGGTCCGTTGCGAAATTCACGACCCGAAAGAGAGAAAACGCCTCTCCTATGTTGCCACGTCGCAGAAGGGAAAGCCGCTCTATCTCAACCGCAACGCCATCGATGCCTCGCAGCTGGTGGTGTTGACCGGGCGGCGCTTTGATCCCCTGCTCGGTTATGGCGGCGGCGAAGGAGCCATCTACCCAGCGCTCTCCGATGAGGCGACACGCCTGGCGTCGCTTCCGGACTGGTCGCTGAAGGCCCCTGGCGCTACCCCCTGGCCCGCACGGGCAGAAGCCACCGAGGTGGTGTGGCTGATCGGAGCGCCCTTCTTTGTGCAGGTGATTGCCGGAGCGGGCGACTCGATTGCTGACATCGTTGCCGGACCTGCCAGCGCGTGTGCCGAGGGAGTCCGGCGCCTGGATGCCCGCTGGCGGCGCAAGGTGGCGCATGCCGCGCAAACCGTCGTGGCCACGGTGAGCGGAGATCCCGCGCATCACGGTTTTGCGGACCTCGCCGATGCCCTCCTTGCAGCCTGGCGCGTGCTGGAGCCGGGGGGCCGAATTGTGCTGCTCACCGAGGCCAACCCGAGCGAATGGCCCGGATTTGATCTGCTGCGCGGCGCGGAGGATCCCGAACTTGCGCTGAAAGAGCTGCGCCAGCACAGGCACTTCGACCACCAGGCCGCCTGGCAATGGGCGAGCGTTGCCCAGCAGGCGCAGCTCTTTCTCCTGTCTGGCCTGTCCGACGAGACAACCGAGGAACTCTTCGCGGTCCCCCTGCACAACCTCCGCGAGGTGCAACGCCTGCTCTCCGGCAGCACCTCGTGCCTTTTCCTGGGGGATGCGCATAAGATGATGGCGACGCTTGACTGAATGGGTGACGCCTGTTGGAGTGTTTGCCATGTCGGAACGTACCCCGCTGCACGAGCGGACGGCCCAGGCCGGTGCCGTCTTTGTCGAGAGCCAGGGCTGGTTGATCCCGGATCACTACGGCGACCCCCAGGCTGAATATGCCCAGGCCCGCCAGGGTGCCGTCCTGCTCGATCTGTCGCACACCAGCAAGGTGGAGGTGAGCGGACCCGAGGCCCCTTCTTTCCTGCACAACCTGTGTACCAACGACATCAACAACCTGCCGCTGGGTGGCGGCTGCGAGGCGTTCTTTCTCAACGCCACCGCGCGCGTGCTGGCCCATGTGCGAATCTATCATGTCCTCCTCCATGGTGACCGCCACGCCTTCTGGATTGATCTGCGCGTGGGCGAAGGCGATAAACTCATCAAGCATCTCGATCGTCATCTGATCAGCGAACAGGTCGAACTCGCCGACCGCACACGAGAGTTTGCCCAGATGCACCTGGCGGGTCCCCAGGCGAAGAGGGTTCTGGAGAAAGCCCTGCTCGACGAGATTCCGGATCTGGAATCTCTTCAACATATGCAACGCACCTTCGGCGACCGCGGCCACAGCAGTGTGCGCCGACGCGATCCCCTGGCGTTACCCGGGTATGACATCGTCTGCCTGAAGGACCTTGCGCCACTGGTGTGGGATGCGTTGGTGCAGGCCGGGGCGCGGCCGCTCGGCCTGCAAGCCTGTGAACGCCTGCGTGTCGAGGCGGGCACTCCCATTTACGGCCCGGACCTGGACGAGAATCGCTTCGCGGTCGAGGTGGGCCGCACGGCGCAGGCAATCTGCTACACCAAGGGATGTTACCTGGGGCAGGAACCGATTGTCATGGTACGCGATCGCGGCCAACTTCAGCGGTTGTTGCTCGGGGTGATCAGCACCGGGACCGAGCCGATCCCCGCAGGGAGCAAGCTCTTTCGCGACGGCAAGGAAGTGGGCCAGACAACCTCGTCGGTCGTTTCACCCGCGCTGGGGAAGCCGATTGCGCTGGCCTATCTCCGCCGCGGCAACCAGGAACCGGGGCTGGAACTGGAGCTGGAGATCGCTGGCACACGCCGCCCGGCGACTGTCGCACCCCTGCCATTTCCTGGCACGCGCTGAGGCGAGGTCCGCTGCGAGTAGCGAGTTGAAGTCGCGAACGGAAGGTGAGCAGAGCGCCAATCCCTCATTCCCGAGTGCGCGTGTCGATCCTCCGACAGGGATGCCCCAGCCGCCCGCGGGATGACAATGTGCTGTCTCTACCGCCGAACACTGACGAGCGATCTGTGCTTCTTTTTCCGATCGAGTAGTGCTGGAGGTGCGACGTGAGGCAAACGTGTTCCTGGCTTGCGGTCGGCCTGTTTCTGATGCTGGTGGCGACCCCCGGGCGAGCCGCCGACACCCCTCGGAATCCCTTCGGGGTTCGGGATGTCCCCGATCC
>JAKOSN010000086.1 GCA_029777335.1 Planctomycetota bacterium | reverse complement strand
TTTCCTTCCCTGTTGCCACGTCGAAAAGAGTCACCACCGCATTACCCGTTTCTGTCGCCAGGAGAGCGCCGGTGGGATCAAAGGCAACGACTGCCTCCCCGCGTGTGTTCTTCTGTGCCGAGAGTTCCTTTCCCGCCACGCTCCAGCGTTTCCATTCGCGTAGCCCTGTGGTGAAGGGGCCAAGTGCCGCTCCCGCCGCGACAAACCCCCTGTCTCCCGCAGAGTAGCTGAGCGCCACCACGGGGAAGTTGTGGGCACACACCACAGGGACGCCCTTCCCTGTGGGGTCCCACAGACGCACGGTTTTGTCCATGCTGCCCGATGCCAGGATCTTGCCATCGGGGCTAAACGCCAAACAGCTGACAACCCCCTGGTGCCCTTTCAGCGTGGCCTGCAGCTTTCCCCGAGCCACGTCCCACACCGTCACCTCCGCAGGTTGCTGATACTCTCCCGTGGGGTGGGCGTGTCCAAGCACCAGCCAGCGCCCGTCGGGGGAAAAGGCGCAACAATGGATGTGCTTCAGCGGGGAGACCAGCCGCCCCTGCACATGGCCCGTGGTCACGTTGATCAGCAAGATTGTCCCCGCGATGGGAACCGCGAGCACCTTCCCATCTTCCGAGAGCGCGACTGAATCAATCGCCCCCTGAGTGGGTGTGCCCGAGCGCAGTTCGTTGCCAGTCGCAAGGTCCCACCATTTCAGTTCGCTTCGCTTGGTCGTGGACAACTCCGGGGAAAGCTCATTGGCGACGGTGAGAAGCATCTTCCCATCGCGACTGAAAACCATCGCATCAATCACCTGATTGTGACCACGCAAAACCAGTTCGCGCTGTCCAGTGGTGAGATCCCACACCTCCAACCCACGGGGTTGCCCTGGACCTCCCTGGAGGATTCCCAGCGCGATCGCCATTCGCTTGCCATCCGGCGAAAACGCCAACCCGGTCACCATCACAGGCCCTTCCTGCAAGGTGGCCTCCAGTTGCCCAGTCGCAACGTTCCAGCGAAGAACCTCCCCCGTGTCTCTTCCTCCCACCCCCGTGCCGGTCAGCACGCTTTTGCCCTCGGGAGTAAACGCCAACGCGTTCACCCACCCCTGGGCTCCCACCAGAGGATCCGCTTCCTGATCACGTTCCGCGTCCCACAACACCGCCTTGCGATCATCACTCGTGGAGACAAAAGATCGTCCATCGGGAGAAAATGCCAGGGCGTGGATGCCATTGGTATGATTGAGGAAGGTTCCCAGATGTTCGCCGGTGGCGGGATTCCAGAGTTGAAACCGGTGATCGTCGCCGGCGCTCACGAGGCGACTCCCATCAGGGGCAAAGGCAAGGGTGCGCACGGTCAGTGTGTGGCGATGCAGCCGCATACGGAGTTTCTCCGTCGCAATATCCCACAACCACACCCGTCCTTGATCGTCCCCCACGGCCAACGACTGTCCGTCCGGAGCGCAGGCCAGAGAGTAGGCCGAGGCCATCCCCAGCGACAGCGCGGTTTTCAGCTTGCCTGTCGCCACCTCCCACAGCTGAACCCCCGCGGTGTGGCCAACGACGAGCAAGGTGCCATCGGGCGTGAAGGTCACGCCATGGGGGTTCAACTCTCCCGTGCGCAAGGTTCGCAGCAGTTTGCCCTCTGGGCTCCAAAGTTGGACCTTGCCATTGCGACGGATGGTGTGGTCGCCCAGGAGCGAGGTGGTGACGGTGGCGAGCGTTCGTCCATCCGGAGCGAGGGCGAGTGAATCCAGCGCGGACTGGTCCACTGCAAAACGATGTGTTTCCGTTTTCCTGGTCAGGTCCCAGATGCCGAGGGAGCCGTCGCGGTAAGCAGTCACCAGGAAGGCTTCCCGGGGAGCAGCACAGAGATGCGTGACGGGTCGGGGAATGGCACGTCTTGCCCTGGTTAGCGTGACCGTTCTGCCCTCCTTCGCTTCCTTGGCGACGATCTCCAGGCGCACGGTTGATTCTGGTTCCCCGCGCAGCCTCGCCAGTAACTGAGCCAGAGTGAGCCCCCTGGTTGGAACCATCTTGCCATCCGATCCCGAAACGGCCAGAATGCGATCGTTCACCTGGATATGCCCCTCGCGGGCGGCAGGACTTTCGGGCGCCACCTGGGACACCACAAACTCTCCCGCTCGTTCCACAACCCCAATTCCAATCGTCCCGGTCACCAGGGCAGTGTCGATCTGATCCTTCTCCTTCCCGGAGTGGGGATCCCAGAAGCGAATCGTGCCGTCGAGCCCCGCCGTCAGCAGGAGCGGCTCCGTGGTGGCAAAGACAGCCCCGGTGACCGAACCCGTGTGTCCGCGCAGGGTAAGGTTGCCTCCGTGGTGCGCGCGCTGCCACAGGTGAAACCACTCGAACCCGCGCAAATCGCTGGTTTGGGGCGACGGGCGTTGTCGTTCGAGCAGATTGAGCACCCCGGCGTAATTCCCCTGTTGCCAGGACTGCTCGAGCAACCGGGCGACGGCGACATACCGGGTTTGACGTTCCGAGCGTTCCCGTTCCTCAGCGGTGCGGCGTGCGCTGGCTTCTTTGAGTTGTGCGTCAACCGCGCGTCCCCGTTCCTCGGCTTCTTTCCCCCTGGCGAGTTCTGCCTCGTGGCGTGCTGCATTGATCCAGAAGGCTGCCCCGACAGAAATGGCGGCGACCAGGAGCAAGGCGGCCACCCCCGCCTGAACCCAGGAGGAGTGATGACGAACCCAGCGACCCAGCCGTTGTCGCCAGGTCTCGGGGTATGCGGAGACGGGTTCATCAGCGAGCCAGTGTTCCACATCCTCCGCCAGCGCCTGCGCAGTGGGATAGCGAGCCTGAGGTTCCCGTGCCATCGCCCTGTCACAGATGGCGGCCAGCGGCGGCGGAATCGGTTTGGGGCTACCCGTCAGGGGCGTGGCTCCCGTGAGAATCGCGTAGAGCGTCGCTCCCAGGCTGTAGATATCGCTCGCGGGCCCCACACGCTCCCACTGTCCCAACGCCTGCTCGGGACTCATGAACGCCGGAGTTCCCACGGGTTGCCCGGGCGTGGTCATCTCTGGGGTGTCGGAGTTCCCGGTGAAAGGCGGGGACCGCGAGGGCTGCTCCGAATCGCCGGTCTTCTTGGCCAACCCCCAGTCCACCACCAGCGTTTCGCCATAATTGCCAAGCATGATATTGCCCGGCTTGAGATCTCGATGCAGATAACCGCGACTGTGGGCAAACGCCATGGTGTTGCACACGGCGAGAAAACGCGTGAGCAACTGCCGCAGCGCGAGGGCCCGTTCCCCCGGTTCGCGTCCGGGCGTGTCGGCCTCATGAAAGCGCTTGATGGCATCCTTCAGGCTCTCGCCCTGAATGAACTTCATCGCATACCAGGGATCGTCGGGTGTCTCTTCCACCAGACCATAAACCGGAACAATCCCCGGATGCTCCAGGTGCCCGGTGATCGCCGCTTCACGGAGGAAACGCTGGCGATGGTGTTCGTCGCCGCGATAGCGCTCCTTGATGCGCTTGAGAGCCACTTCACGGCGCAGCTCCAGATCCTCCGCGAGATGCACCTCCCCCAGTCCCCCAGCAGCATAAAAGCGGATCAGCCGATAGCGATCATCGTGACGCAGCGGGACTGCCTCGCCGTCGGCGCGCTGGCGTTGCTCCGTGTCCGGACGTGTCCGCTCGGGATCGGAAGTGTCGTCTCGGGCGGAATCCGCCGGCCAGTGTGCGCGAAGCATGTCGTCATACTGGGGGAACCGCTGAAAATACTCGCGGTGATCCAGCCCCGCTCCCTGAGTGCGCCGCGTCTTCTCCTCGGTGAGAATCCATTCGAGAACGACCGTCCGGTCGTGTGCCAGTTCGGGATAGCGAGCCAGGTAGTCTTCCACACGAGCCGTTTCTCCGCGCTGGAGCCGATAGGTCAGGTCGAGGTGGATTAACTCGACAAGCACCAGGCGCTTTTGCGTTAAATCAGATGGCAAATAGTCCTCAAGAGCCGGGCGCTGGCCGGCCTTGCATGCCTCCTCGAAGGCACGCAGAAACTGTTCTCGAAAGGCATAACTGTCCTCGGTGCGATGCGTGGTGGGCTGGGTGAGGTCAGACATGGAATCTCCGCGTATGGCGTTGGCAGTGTTGAAAGACGCCCAGGAGATGAGACCTGGTCAGTCCTCGCGTTCGAGGCGTTTGCGCACCTGGGCCAGCACACGGCGAACGGTCCGTTCGGCATAGCCCACCTGGCGGCTGATCTCCTCGTGACTGTATCCTTGCAAACTGAGCACAAGGATCTCGCGGTCGCGCGGATCGAGTTCCTGCAAGAGTCTCTCCACAATCTCCGCGAGCATGGCGGCCTCTTCCGGGCGCGGCTCGCGATCCATGGCTTCCCATCCTGGAGCGGACTCCTCGGCCTTGGCCTCCCTTGCGGCTTCGCGACGTACATCACGCCGATCGGTGTGATAACGCTTGGCGAGATTGGCACACTTGCGCACGGTGAGCAGGGTGAGCAACGTCCACAGGTTGTCCCAGTTGGCGAGTTCGAACTCTCCCCCCGCATAGCGGAGAAAAAAGCTCTTGCATACCGATTGCAGGATATCCTCGGGATCCACCTTCTGGCGCAGCTGATTGTCGAGGCGCTGGCGCGCCAACGCCACCAAACGGGCCGCAAAGCGATTGAACAGTTGCTGCGCGGCAGCACCCTCTCCGCGCCGCAATCGTTCCATCACGTCGGCAAACGAGTCCTGGGGAGACATGCCTGGGCTCCAGCAGTGAGGAAAGGTTTCGTCGATTGTGCAAACCAGTGGGGGATCTCGCAAGGATTTTTCCCACGGGAGATTTTTTTCTTCCTTGCCACATTTTTTTGGCCAGGTTGCGCCGCGTTGTTGATGAACCACGCAGAGCAGTCTCACGAGAGACTGAAAGAGACAAAAAGAGAACTGTGGTTTCTCTGCAGGGTTTCAACCAGGAGCGAACGATGAAGAAGTTCACGGTGCTGGCGATGGTGACTCTGGCTCTGGTGGCGGTCACGACGAACAAGGTCCGGGCGAACGATCCGCTGTACCAGGCCCGGGTCCGCCAGATTGAGCAGATGGTTCAGCTGGAGATCCGCCAGATTTATACGGAGGCACGCATTCGGGTCAGCAACGGTGAAAGCGCGACCCGGGCGATGTACTGGGCTCAGGAAGAATCTCGCAAGGTGACCGATCGCGGAGTGGCGGCCATCCAGGCCCTGCAACTGGAACGAGCCCGAAACCAGGGAACGGTCACACCGCCGGTCACGCCGCCGGTGCAGCAGCCTGGCGGCGTGTGGGTCTACCACCCCTACTACGGATGGGTTTACTACAGAAATCAGTAAGGTCGTTGAGGTCGACGAAACCCCGCCCGACGGCCACCTTGCCGGGCGGGGTTTTTGCATCCCCTGGCGAACGACGGCCAACTCACCATGCGGATTGCAAACGATCCGGTCAAAAGTCTGCCCCTGAAGAGGCTGAAACCCGGCACCAGAGTGAAGTCAACGTTCAGGCCCCGTTGAACGCCATGGAAGCGGGCCCGGTGGCTCGCCCGGAAGGTTTGTTCCGTCCCCCTTCGCGATCCCTGTGACGCACCGCCAGCATTCCTCCTTGCGCCATTCTCGCTCTCGCCATCAGCAAAAGCCAGAAAAGTGCTCCTCTGAACGATTCGTTCTCCCCAGGACTGCATTGCCCCGGGAGGAGCCAGAAGGAAGGCGCAGAGAAACGCGCCTCAGGGGGAACCCTCCATGGGGACATCCTACCCGGTCAGGCGGAACCGCATGGGGAAATCCTCCCCAGCTCCACAAGGGGCAAAAATACCCAATCAAGGAAAACGATGCTGCAATCTCTTTTTTATGAGAGGTTTATGGCGGAAAATTTGCACTCTTTTTATCCGTGGCACGATCTTCGCTCTCACTTCTACCAAACCCTCGAGGCGGGTTCATTCTGAGCCAGAAGGAAGACTCGGTGAGGGGACAAAGCGATCAGGTTTGTCGTCCAGTTCCTTCACAATCGGGCTCCTGAAGTGTGAGTTGTCGATCCGGATCCCTTCGAGGTTTCTGCCACCGGCCCAGAGGCGATGGCACGTTGGTGTCGTGGGGACATCAACTCGATGGTAGCCAAACCCAGCTCCTGGCGCCATGCAAGAAACGATCATCTGTGATGAGGTGGAACGTGACTAAATCCCGAAGCGGCCAAGTGTATGTGTGGTGGTTGAGCGGGGTGGTTGTGCTGCTGCTTGTGGTCGCTGTGGTGTTGCATTTCACCCTGGGCAAGACAGGCACTGCTGCCCACGCACAGGAATCGGAAAGCTCCGCGCAAAGCAGCAACGCCCTGACAGTCGAAGTTACCCATCCTCTCAAGGGCGGCGTGCAACGAATTACCACGCAACCGGGAACAGTTCAGGCGTACGAATCAGTCCAGCTGGTGTCGGCGGTCTCCGGGTTCCTCAAGACACAGCAGTTCGACATCGGCGATACGGTAAAGAACAATCAGGTGCTGGCAGTCCTTGATGTACCAGAACTTGAGAAACAGGTGGAAGAATCCGAAGCGACCGTGGGGCAAGCCGAGGCCAAGGTGAAGCAGATGGAAGCGCATCGCACCAGCGCCGAGGCCGAGGTGACGGCTGCCAAGGCAACGGTGCAGCAATCCGAGGCCGCGAGCAAGAGCGCCGAGGCCTGGACCCGGTTTCGCGCGTTGCAGTTGACCCGTCGGCGCGAGCTGTGGGCTTCGCGCAGCATCGAGGAAAAACTCGTTGAAGAATCGCAGGAACATCATGAATCCGCCGTCGAAGCCGAACGAACCGCGAAGGCGGCCGTCGCGACCGCCCGCGCCCAGCAGGCCGCCGCTGAGGCCCGTGTGCTGCGTGCCGACGCCGACGTCCTGGCCGCGCAGGCCGAAGTGAAGGTGGCCAAGGCCAAACTGGACAAGGCAAAGGTGATGCTCGCCTACGCCACCATCACGGCGCCCTTCGATGGCGTGATCACCTACCGCGGCTACTTCCCCAAGGATTTCATCCGCGCTACCAGCGGAGAGAGCAGTCAGCGCCCCTTGTTCACCGTGGTGCGCACCGATCGGTTCCGCGTGGTGGTGCAGGTGCCTGATCGTGATGTTCCTTTCGCGACCAAGGGAGACGAGGCGATTGTTGAGATCGATGCTCTGCCAGGGAAAAAATTCCCTGCTCGCATCTCGCGCATTTCCCGTTCGGAGGATCCGCAAACCCGGCTGATGCATGTGGAAATCGATGTGGAGAACACCACCGGCGAGATCTGCCAGGGGATGTTTGGCCACGTCACCATCATCCTGGATAAGTCCAACGGGCTGGCCATTCCCACCTCTTGTCTGGTGAAGAGGAGCGACGACGGGGAGGCCAAGGTCTTTGTGGTGCGCGATGGGCATGCCCGCCTGGTTCCGATTCAGATCAAGACAGACAACGGCATCCACGTCGCCGTCACCGCGGGGCTCACCCCCGAGGACAAGGTTGTGTTGAATCCGGAGAGTGACCTGACTGACGGAACGCCGGTCGTGACACTCTCTTCAGGAAGTGAGCATTCTTCGCACTAAGCCCAGCAACGCGTTTTTCTCTGGAGTGATTGGTTTACTCATCTTGAGGAACACAGGGGTGGCACGGAAGCTCCCTGTTCACACCTGACGCCTGCCAATCCCCTGGTGCGAGCCAGTGACTCCACGTGGCGGCTCCCTTGAACGCTCTCCGGCTCTTCCCCTGCGGTTGTTCCCGGGTGAAGTTCAAAGGGGCTGCCCTTCTTGGCAAACCTTAAGAGCACACGAGCATGAATGGCTTAATCCATTTTTCGTTAGGAAACTGGCGTGCCGTGGTGGTGGCGGTTCTCACCGTCATCGTCGTCGGCATGTTGTCGATTGTCTCCATCCCACGCGATATCTTGCCCCCCTTCAAAAGCCCTGCCGTGCAGGTGCTCACGTTTTATGGGGGGATGCCTGCAACCAATGTTGAAAACGATATTACCAACCGTATGGAGCGCTGGACGGGCCAGGCCGCGGGAACGGCCCGCCAGGAATCGCGCTCGATCGTTGGGGCGAGTATCGTCCGCAACTTTTATCGCGACGATATCGACCCCAATGGCGCGTTGACCCAGGTGAACTCGCTTGCCTCAGCCGCCATCCCCAACCTGCCTCCAGGGACTCTTCCTCCCGTTATTCTCCCCTTTGACCCCACCGGGACGACTCCGGTCTGTCTGATCGCGCTTGATAGCGACAAGGAATCGGAGTCGATCCTGTACGACACAGGGCGTTACGAAGTCCGCAACATGATCATGAGCGTGCCCGGCGCAGTGGCTCCGGTGGTGTACGGCGGACGCCTTCGCGCGGTGCTGGCCTACATGGATCGCGACCGCATGCAGGCCCGCAACCTGTCGCCGATCGACCTCATGAACGCCCTCGATCGCTATAACCTCTTTCTCCCCACCGGCGATGCCAAGTTCGGCAAGTGGGACTATGCCCTCGATTCCAACTCCATGTATGAGTTGATCGATCGCATGGGGGATATCCCGGTCAAAACCGATGGTGGCAGAACCGTCTTCCTCCGCGATGTGGCCACTCCGCGCGATGCCAGCCTGATTCAGACCAACGTGGTCCGCGTCAATGGCCGTCGCCAGGTGTACATCCCGGTCTATCGCCAGATGGGTTCAAGTACCCTCGCGGTGGTCGATCAGCTGAAGGACGACCTTTCGGGAATGAAGTCGAAATTGACGCACGACGATATCGATCTGAAGCTGGTCATGGATCAGTCGATTTATGTGCGGCACGCCATCTCCAGTTTGATTGAGGAAGGCGTGCTCGGTGCGTTTCTCTGTTCGATGGTCATTCTGATCTTCCTGGGTGAATGGCGCATGACCCTGATCGCCATCTTCACCATCCCGATCTCGGTGCTGGGCGCCGTCATCTTCCTCAATGTCACCGGCAACACGATCAACGTGATGACGCTGGCGGGGTTGTCGCTGGCCATTGGGCCGCTAGTCGATAGTGCCATCATCTGTCTGGAGAACACGCACCGCCACCTGGGGCTGGGAGCGAAGCCGAAAGCGGCGGCGTTCCTGGGCGCCAGTGAAGTGGCCATGCCGGAACTGGTTGCCAGCTGTTGTACCCTGCTGGTGCTGGCGCCGCTGGCCCTGATGCCGGGCATGGGGGCGTTCCTCTTCCGGCCCATGGCGCTGGCCGTCGCGTTCGCCATGACCGCCGCCTATCTTCTGTCGCGTTCGTTTGTCCCGGCGATGTGTATGTTGTGGTTGCGTTCGCACGGTCCTTCCAACCCCGAAGGGATTCCGCACCCCACCGGCTATCACGACCCCGATCCCAGCCATGCTCCCAAGGGACCGATCGGGCGCGCCTTCGCCGCCTGGGAAGCCTTCATCGATCGCTGCATTCGCGGCTATGTTCGTGTTCTGCAAGTGGTGATGAAGCAACGCGGACTGGTCCTGGCCACTGCTGGCGTGTTGCTTGTGGTGGTGGTCTTTGGCGTTGGCTCGCAATTGCGGCGTGAGTTCTTCCCCGAGGTGGATTCCGGCGCATTTGAAATCTATGTTCGCGCCCCAACCGGAACTCGCATCGAGGAAACCGAGAAACGAATCGCCGAGGTCGAAAAATTCGTCCGCAAGACTACCGGCGAGGATCTCGAACTGTTGATCAGCGAACTCGGCGTGGTTGCGGACTGGTCGGCGGCGTACACCCCCAACGCGGGTCCCATGGATGCCGTGGTCAAGGTTCAGCTCAAACACGACCGTCACCACTCGGCACAGGAATTTGTGCGTGAACTTCGTGATGGCTTTGCCAGCACTCCGAGCTTCGGCGATCTGGAGTTCGCCTTCGACGCCGGCGGGATGATTCGAGGGGCCATGAACGAAGGAAAGTCGACGCCCCTGAACGTTCGGATCACCGGGAAGAAGCTGAAGAAGACCTGGCAGGTGGCCGACGCCATCCGCAAGGAAGTGCGCAAGGTGCCGGGAGTGGTCGATTGCCGCATTCTCCAGCGTCTGGATTATCCGCAGTACATTATCAACGTCGACCGGGCCAAGGCGGCGAACCTGGGCCTCACCCAGGCCGATGTGATGAAAAACCTGGTTGCCGCGCTCAATTCGAGTATCCAGTTCAACAAGCACAACTTCTGGATCGACCCGAAGTCGCACAACCAGTACTTCGTTGGCGTGCAGTATCCGGAAGAAGACATTGCTTCGATGGATACGGTGCTCGATGTACCGATCACCAGTGGCACCCAGAAGACGCCCATTCCGCTGCGCAACGTCGCGACCGCGGAACCCGTCAAGGTGCCGGCTGAAGTCACTCACACCAACCTGCAACCGACGATCGACCTGACGATGGGTGTGGAAGGACGCGATCTGGGTCACGTCGCCGACGATGTCGCCCTGGTGGTGGCGAAGTTCGGTGAAACCCATGGGCGTGGCGAATGGCTACCTTACGACCCAGGTTCAAAGGACCACGCGATTCTGGAAGGAAGCAAGATCGTGCTCAGCGGTGAGTATTCGCGTATGCAGGATACCTTCCGCAACCTGGGCATCGGTCTGATCCTGGCCAGCTTGCTGGTCTACTTCCTGATGGTGGCGCTGTTCAAATCCTGGCTGACCCCGCTGGTGATTCTCTCGGCCGTCCCTGTCGGCCTTGTGGGCGTGGTGCTGATGCTGTTCATCACTGGAACGGCCATCAACGTGCAGTCGCTCCTGGGTGTGATCTTCATGGTGGGTATCGTGGTCTCGAACACCGTGTTGCTCATCGACTTCGCGCAGGCGCTCAGCAGGGGGACCGATCTGACCCCGACGCAGGCGATCGTGAATGCGGCCACTATCCGTGTGCGTCCGATCATCATGACCGCCCTGGCGGCTCTCTTCGCGCTGATTCCGATGGCCCTGGGGTTGGCGCGTGGCAGCGAAGCCAACACGCCTCTGGGTCGCGCGGTCATCGGCGGTCTGCTCGCAGGGTTGCTCACGACGTTGTTCGTGGTCCCGTGCCTGTATTCGCTGGTGATTCGCAAGCCGCCGGTTGCAGACGATGATGACGAGGAGGGCACCTCCCCCGCCGTCGCTGGTTCTCATGCTTGATTCCTGGTCCCTGTAAAGGCGGGGTTGGCCGTGTCTGTGGCGCGGCAACCCCGCCTCGTCCTTTCAGAAATCTTCCAGTTGCTCTGAATGTGCAGGAAAGTCCAAATGTAGGATTCTGCCTGAACCGATAGAGATTATGAAGACGAGCGATTATCCCTACCTTGCGACCCCGAGCCCGGGTCGCCGTTGGTGAGAGGGCAATCTCTTTTCCCGCGCTGAACTGTTTACCTGACCCCTGCCCGTGATGGACCTCAACGAACACAGCCCCCAAGGCAGGACATGCTCTGCGAGGTAGCCATGTCCAGATTCCCTGGTGTAAGGTGGTTGTTCGCTGGCCTGTTGACTTTGAGTGCGTTCAACACCTCGGTGTTGGCACTTCCTCCCGTGGCTCTGGAACCTGGCGCAGCGCCGCCCCCCTCCAAGGACGCTCCTCCGCCCAAGGAAGCCCCTCCTCAAAAGAAGCCGCCCAAGGAGCCGGCCAAAGACGTTCCTCCCCCGGTGATCGTGGATACCATCCTGCAACAGGAGGTCCACCAGATCGACCTGGGATCAGCCCTGCGTCTGGCCGGTGTGCAGAACCCAGAGATCTTGCTCGCCCAGGCGCGCGTGACCGAAGCCGACGCGCTCCGCCAGTTCGCCGCCGCTCAGTTCTTGCCAACGATTAACCTTGGTACCAACCTCGATTTGCACAACGGCCCCTTGCAGCAGTCCAATGGTAACATCCTCAAGGTGAACCGTGGTTCACTCTACCTGGGTCTTGGGAGCAACGCCATCGCCGCCGGGAGCGTGAACATCCCCGGTCTGGTGTGGGCCGGCAACCCCGCCCTGACCATTTATGACACCCTGATTGCTCGCCAGGTGGTGCGCCAGCGCGAATTCAATAATGCGGCAGTCCGAAATGAGATGCTCCTGCGCGTCACCAGCGCCTATCTCGATCTGCTCGCGGCGGAAGGGATGCGCGCCATCGCGGTGCAAACCCGGGACGAGGCAAACGAAGTCGCCCGGGTGACGGCCAACTATGCCAGGACCGGGGAAGGGCGTGCGGCCGATGCGGATCGAGCCGCGGCCACCGTGGAAGAACGCAACGCCGAGGTTCTCCAGGCGGAGAACGACGTTCTGACCGCGTCCGCTCGGCTGTGTCAGTTGCTGAATCTCGATCCCTCCATCCGACTGCACGCCATTGACGGCTGGGTGGTCCCCACTCCGATCGTTCCTGATCCGGTCCCGCTGGCCGAACTGCTGACCATTGCCCTGACCCGCCGCCCGGAACTGGGAGAGGCCCAGGCAGACATTCGCGCGGCCCTGCTCCGCTTACAGGAGGCGAAGGTGTTGCCCTTCTCTCCCAACCTGGTACTCGGGTACAGCGCTGGTGTGTTTGGTGGCGGAAGCAACCTGGTCTCTCAGGGCATCCCTCAGGCCGATGGCAGCGTCCTGCAGAAGCCGCGTTTCGGGAGCTTTGGGGATCGCCAGGACATCGACGCCGTGGTGTACTGGTCGGTGCAAAATCTGGGGTTGGGGAACCTGGCCCGGATTCGCCTGGAGCAGGCCCACACCCGCATGAGCAACTACCGCCGCCTGGAAGTGCTCAATCAGGTCCGCGCCGAGGTGGCAACCGCCTATGCCCGCACCCATTCACGCTACGCCCAGATTGGAACTGCCGAGCGTGCCTTGCAGCGCAGTTCCGCTGGCTTCAAGGAAGACCTGAATCGAACCAAGAACCGTGAGGGCCTCCCCATCGAGGTGCTGGATAGCCTGCGCCTGCTGGGACGCAGCCGCAGCAGTTACCTCCAGGCCATCATCGAGTACAATCGGGCGCAGTTCCAGCTTTATGTCGCGCTGGGACAGCCGCCCGCCAACTGTCTGGCCCGGCCCATCCCGGCGTCGCTGGTTCCGCCTCCAGCCGATGCCCATCCGGCCGATTCCTGTCCTGCTGTAACCCCGTGTGTCACTCCACCGCATTCCCACTGAGCAGTTCCTGGGTCCTCTAGGGATGGGAGGTCTGGGTGTGGGTTCCGGGATAGGGGGTCTGTCCGCTGAGCCCACCGCAGAGACAGGGAGAAGTCGATGGTGCTTCAAGATATTCGTGACAGCAAGACCAAGCGAGGCCCTCGGGCACGGGTCCTCTGGAAGATCATGGTGCTAATGGCTGGCCTGCAGGGGCCCCTGGGTTGCCAGGCCCCCGCTCCCTCTCTGGTTGGGGATACCACGCTCTCCTCGAGGGTGGAAAAGAGCGGACCCAACGCTGGAGTTCAGGTTGGCGCTGTGGAAAGCGCCTCCTCTGCCCAGGCTGCGGCTCCCGTTCTTTCGGGGGCCACGGACAGTGCGCCGTCCACTCCGATGGTTCGGGTGAAGGCAGAGAAGCCCGCCACGCCCGAGGCACCCCGCGAGGAACCCACCATCGCCTCGGACACCCCGTCCGTTCCGCCAACTTCCGAGGTGCCCATCGATTTTGTGGGCGCCTTTAACATGGCGGGGGTGGAGAACCCTACCATCGCGCGTGCCTATGAGGAGGTGCGGGCCAGCCAGGCCGACCTGCTCCAGGCGCGAGTCCTGCTGGTGCCCACCCTGAATGGGGGTATGAACTACCACCAGCACGAGGGTCGGTTGCTCGCTTCCTCAGGCATTATCCGCAACCTGAATGAACGCTCATTTTACTATGGGGCTGGTGGCGCGGCCCGCGCTGCGGAGTCGGTGAGCATGCCGGCAGTGCGCATCTTTGTTCCGCTCGCCGATGCGGTCTTCGCTCCCCGAGCGGCCCGCCAGCAGGTGACCAGCAGTCAGTTCAACGCCCAGGCAACCCACAATCAGATCCTCCTCCAGGTCGCCGAGCGCTACCTCGATCTGCTGACTGCCGAGGCCAACCTGCAGGCACTACGGCAATCGGAGGGGGAGGTAGGCGAGGTGGTGCGGATCACGGCGAACTTTGCTCAGACCGGCGCGGGGCGCCAGGGTGATGCTGACCGCGCCCAGTCGGAGGCCTTGCTCCTTCACCGCGAGGTGCAGGCCGGAGAGGAAGAGGTGGCAGTTGCCTCTGCCGAACTGGCTCGTCTGCTCAATCGCGATCCCTCGGAACGCTTGCGGCCCATGGAGGAATCGGTCCCCGAGATGCCGCTGGTCGATCCCAACCTGAGTTTGGACAATCTGCTCCGCATCGCGCGCGACAATCGCCCCGAGTTGGTGGCACGCCAGGCGGAGATCCGGGCGGCGGAAACAAGGCAACGGCAGGAGAAGGTCCGTCCACTTTTGCCGATGCTGTCCCTCGGTTGGAGCCCAGGGAACTTCGGGGGGGGCAGCAACCTGGTCACGCCTCAGGTGGGGAACTTCGATGGGCGTATCGACATCGACGCCATGGCCTGGTGGTCGTTGCAGAACCTTGGCTTTGGCAACCTGGCCCTGTGGCGCGAACGTCGTGCGGAAGTGGGTCAGGCAGTCGCTGAACGCGAACGCACGCTGAACCAGATCAATCGGGAAGTGGTGGAAGCGCACAGTGAAATCCAGGCACGGCGGCGCGAGGTGGATGTGGCCCGCCAAAAACTGAAACGTGCCGAGGATGGCTACCATCTGGATCTGGCTCGCACCAAGGATCTGGAAGGAAAGCCCCTGGAGGTGTTGAACAGCGTCAACTTGCTCCGAACGGCCCGTTTGGAACTCATTCGCGCCCTGATTGGCTACAACCGAGCCCAGTTCCAGTTGTATGTGGCTCTTGGTCAACCGACCGAGACCGCCCTGTGTGTCGGCCCGGCCAACCAGTGAACCACTGGGGGGAGCGGTTGATGGAAGCGGATGGTGGAGTGACGAAACCGCTGCCTTTTCCGAAGGGAACAATCCGCTCCCCACGTGCGCGCGCTCCAGGACTCCAGAAAACTCGCGCAGGGAAGCTGCCCCCTGCCCTTGCCGCCTCCCCCCTAAGTTGGCGAAGGGACTGGGATCCCCTGGAGTACACCGTTCGGCTCCCTAGGGTTTGGTTATTGTCCCCATGATCAGAATAGCGAGGATCAGCATCAGGAATAACGTGCCACCGGCTCCCATCACGATCCCAAAGATGGCTCGCCCCATGCCGTGCTTTTTGGGATTGCGATGAATCTCCTGGAGCGCCAGCACACCGGCAATCAACGCCAGAGGAGCAGGGACACACAACACCGAAAGCAGCCCCAGATACCCCGCCGCGATCGCCCACCCCGAACGCCCCACAGGTATCAGCATGCGCATCGCCGGATCGTCACCGAGTTCTGGTTTCTTCCGAATGCGTCTGAGGTAATCGTCTTCCTCGTCGTCGTCATAGTCCTCGTCGTCATAATCATGAGGGCGCTTACGCATGGCGGACTGATCCCATCGTGAGAGGTTGTTCGATACATCGTCATCGTTTCAACTCCCGGATTGTATCCTCCAGGAGAAAGCACCGCCAGGCTCCTCCTGGCCGGCGGACCGGATCCTTACCCGAGCGAAGCGCCACGGCCGGGCAGGTCGCTAAGCGCGCACGCTGTCCAGCAACTGACGCAGCGCGAGGGCCGCAGCACGTGGCGACTCGGCTTGAGCGATGGCGTGGCTGACGGCAATCCGGCGAACTCCGACGGCCAGCGCCGTCGACAGGGTCTTCGGGTTGATCCCGCCAATCGCGAACGCGGGCAGAGTGGTCTCCGCGGCCGCCTGCTGCGCATATTCCAGACCGGCAAACTCCTCAAAAGACTTGGTTGGAGAGGGGAACGTCGGACCAACCCCCACGTAGCTCGCTCCATCCAGAATCGCCTGCCGCAGCTGCAGCAAATTGTGGGTACTCACCCCGATCAGCATGTCGGTCCCCACCAGCCGACGCACCTCCTTGATGGGCAGATCTTCCTGTCCCAGATGGATTCCATCGGCCTCCACCAGGCGAGCCACATCCGGACGATCGTTCACCACGAAGAGTACCCCCTCTGCGCGAGTCCAGCGACGCATGTCCCGCGCCCGCTGTAACAACAAGCGATCGTTTAACTCCTTTTCGCGCATCTGGATGATGTGCGCCCCTCCGGCAGCCGCCTCCCGGACGGTCCTCTCCAGGCTGTGCGTGCATTGGGCTCCGGTCAGCAGCACCTGCAACGTGCACTCCGCCAGCCGCTGTCGGGCTGCTCCTCCCCAGACGAGGGCGCGCTCCAGGGTGTAACTCTGGTAACGCAATCGCTCCCACTCACGCCCCAGCTGTGCACCAAACAACTTGGAAAACTCCTCCAGGGAGCGGAGCGCTTCCTGCAAACGCTTGCAGTTGGCCTGAACAACCTCCTGCAGTGAATGGCGCACCTGCTCGGTTGGAGTGGTGATGGTGGTCCCCACGTCGGCCAGGGTATCACGGGCGTGGAGCAACAGCTGCTCGGGGAGAGCGTACAGTTGCCGGAGCATCCCATGACGCATTTCCTTCAGCTGGCGACAAAGAAAGCGATCGTCCAGGCAGAAGCGACAGTAATCCTCCAGCACCCGCAGCGCCTCCCGGGCCCGATTGAGGTTGGCGTCGAGAACGCGCGCAGCATCGACCTGCACCGTGGGTTCCTCCAGGTGCAGGGGTTCATCCATCTCCAGCGGGGGAGGAGCCAGCCCCAGCAGGGTGGTTTCCACCGCCGTCACATCCACGCCGGCATCCTCCAGCGAATGGCGCACGGTGGCGTCCTGGCGGAGCAACGCCAGAAGCACACAATCGCTGGAGAGACTGGTCTCGGCAAAGAGTTCGTGGGCCAGGGACCGCGCCTCGGATAGAAGAAACGCCGTCTCAGGACTGAGAGGAACCGGCGGAGGGGGTTCCTCGCTGGAAGGAGGCTCTCCGTGAGCGCGACGCCAGGCAGCGAGATCGAGCCCGCCCTGAACAAGGAGTTCCGCCACGCGCCCTTCCTCCTCGGCAAGGAGCCCAGCCAGGAGATGCAGAGGCGCCACCTCGGGTTCAGATTGCCGCGCAGCCCAGTGCTGGCCAACCTGCACGGCCCGCTCGACGGCAGGGGTGTTTTCGATGCGCATCACGGAATCCTCTTGGCGGCTCTCGTGGGTCAGGTTTGCTCGTTCTCTCCAGACTACCAGATCGGTGCTGGTCTCACGTCCGGGGCAGCCGTTTTCGTGTTTTTTCGTCGTCTTGCTGGAGCAGGCAACGCAGGTAACCGATCTACCTTTCAGGGATAACAGTAGCAATCCACCTGGCCCGCACCTACCCGGTCGCTACCCACCCGGTCCGCTCGCGGAGCCTGGCAGTCAAGGAATGGCTCATCATGAAGATACTACCCTGGATTCGCAGACGCGGATTTTCCCTGGTGCTTGGCGGCATCGCGCTTCCCTGTGTCGTGTCGTTAACTGACCTCCCGGTCCTTGCCCAGGAGCCGGGTAGCGCCCCTGTGGCTGCTCCCGCCGCATCCCCCCTGATTGCTGCCGATCTGGCGCAGTTACGTGCCCTCGCCCTGGAACATCAACCCGCGATCAAGGCTCAGCAGGCCAGCGTTCTCGCCACGATGCGCTCCAAGGAAGCCATCGAGCGGCTGATTCTCCCCGGGCTGGTGCGCCGCGATCTCCAGTATCGGCGCGAGCAGGCCGGACAGGGGTTGCTTGCCTCGCAGGCCCATTTGAACAAGGTGGAATGGGAGACACGCTACAACGTCACCCGCAATTATCTGTCCGCCCTCTTTGCCCAGGAACAGTACAAGATTGCCAGCAAGGTTCTCGGCCCGAAGGATCAGGTGACCAGCCTTTACTATCTGGAAGAGGTGGCGACCAAGGCGCGCGAAGGACGCCGGGATGTCAAGAGCTGGGATGTGGGCGAAATCAAGGTGCTTATCCAGACGGCGCAGGCACGGCGTGAAGAAGCCAGTGCCGGCAAACAGCGTGCCCTGGCAGCGTTGCGCGAAGCTGTGGGGTTGGAGCCGTGTATCCCCATCCAGCTGAACGAGGAAGCCACCCTCCCCGACCTCGCTGTCTCCGTCCCCTGCAAGGAAGAGGTTGTGCGGCTGGCGCTACAACGGCGGGGAGAGATGATCCAGGCCACGGTGGCGGTCGCGCTGACCTGCCTGGAGGTGAAAGCTCAGTCGGTGCTCACCGGCTTCAAGGCCGACACCTTCGCCTCGGCAGCCGACCTGCACGCAATCCCGGTCCCTCAGGGATCGAATGGGGCGGAATATCGTCCGGCGGCAGTGGCCATCGAGATGCCAACGCAGTTGATCGGCAACAAGGATGCGCGCGTGCAACGTGCTCGCGCCTTCCATGCCCGCGCCGAGGCGGTCGCCGACAAGACCCGCCAACTGATCGCCCTGGAAGCGGAAGATGCCTATCTGAAGTGGCAGGAGGCGGCCCGGCAGGAAGCCTTCTATCGCCAGGCGTTGAAGGAAGACGAGATCCTCAACGCCAATTTCCCGAACTTCGATCCCGCCGATCCCATGTCGGGACGACCACGGCTGGACGAAGTCCTGAAGGTACGCAATCGCACCACGGAGTTAAAGTTACGGCTCAACCAGGCACGCTACGACCTCCTCCTGGCCCTGGCGACCCTGGAGCGCGTGACTGCCGGCGGAGTGAATCCTGGCTTCGACCCCGCGATTCCAGGCGATGCGCACTGAGTGAAGGAGGACGAGGGTAGGAAGGAGTTGATGTTCTCAAGTTGAGATTGACGGAACCCGCCGGACCCGCAATAGGTCTGGCGGGCATCCGTTTGTGCCCAGGGAGGGAGCGGAGCATGCTGAGGCGACTGGTTGGAGGAGTCATGGCTCTGGCACTGGGATGCGCCATCCTGCTGCCTGGCACCGCGCGCGCCGAAGAGGAAGGCACGCGGGAGATTTTGCAGATCGGTATTATCAAGAGTTTATTTCGTGACATGCCCCCGACGTTGATGCAGATCCTGTCACGCCCTCTCAAGGCGCTGATGGATTCGCAAACCGGGTGTACCGGCAACCTTCAGTGCGGGGGCGATGCCTGCGAACTGGCTCAGGCAATGAAGGAACACAAGATCCACCTGGGTGTCTACCACGGCTTTGAGTTCGCCTGGGCACGCCAGAAAAACCCGGATCTGAAACCGCTGGTGATCGCCATCTGTCGTGATCGGCAACTGCACGCCCTGCTCGTGGTCCGCAAGGACAGCGAACTCAAAAGTTGCGCCGACCTCAAGGGCAAAGCGATTGGCTTGCCTCGCCTGAGCCGCGAGCACTGTCATCTCTTCCTCGAACGCCGCTGCCCTGGCGGGGGCGAGGATCCGACCAAATACTTCTCGTCGGTCAAACATCCCTCCAGCGCCGAGGATGCCCTGGATGATGTGGGCGACGGTCTCTCCGACGCCGCCATTGTCGATCGGGTCGCCTATGACCAGTATGTCAAGGAGAAGCCTGGACGCGCGGCTCGGTTGCGGGTTCTTATCCAGTCCGAACCATTCCCCGCTGCCGTGATCGCCTACCAGGCGGGCACTCTCAAACCCGAAATCGTGCGGCGCTTCCGCGAGGGCATGGTCGCCGCCTCGAAGAACGCACGCGGACAGGAGTTGCTCAAACTTTGCCGCATCACCAGTTTCGAGCCGGTCCCTGCCGACTTTGACGATCAGCTGATCGCCATCATCAAGGCGTATCCGCCGCCAGTTCGTTAAGGCGTTGCTCAGGACCCTTGCTCACCGGCCCCGGCGACTCGTCTTCACCAGAGGACGGCTCGCCGGGGCCGCTCCTTTGGCCCTGTTCTGCCACTACGCCCTCTCCACATCTTCCTTCCTCTCGAAGCAACCTCCCTCTTGCCAGCAATTGCGAGCCGAGACTGCATCGGAGCGCCTCTTTGTGGGGATGGTGCAAAGCGACCCGTCGAGGCGAGTGTGGCGCAATTGGCAATTGCCAGGGAGTGCTCTTCAGGAAGGAGATCCCCTCCAGGAGATGTTGAGAAACGCGCAAAAAGAAAAACGTCGAAGGGATGATGACAGTCCATTGTCACCATCCCTTCGACGTAAAGTTCCGTTACCGCCTGGAGCATCAGTCGAGTTTCGGCCCACCAGGCACCGGGCCGGGAGGAGCGTCCGGAACGGGCGGAGGAGCCACCACCGGCGCCTCGCTGTGGTTGGGCGCCGGGATCTCGGTCACCTTGGGTCCCGGAGGAGCGATCGGCGCGGGAGGTGGTAGCGGCGACGGCGCCGGTTCCACCACCGGCGGAGCCACGATCGGAGCCGGAGCAGCCTTCGGCGCGGAATGCGAAGGCGGTGTCAACTCCGGCATGGAAGCCTGCGGAGGCGCGGCCGGCGCAGGCATCGCCATGGGCGCCGGTGGTTCCTTCGGTTCGGGCATCGGCGCCGGAACGGGCGGCGCGGACGGCGTGGGCATGACGGCCGGAGTACCAGGAACTTCCGGAATCGGCATCGGCGCCGGGGTGCTCGGCGTTGTCGGCGTCGGAATCGATGTGGGAACCGCTGGCGCTTCGCTGGTCGCAATCGGAGCGCCCTTCGGAGCGCTGGGCGCCGTGACCGGAGGCGGCGGCGGTACGATCCGCCCACCCTCGCTGGTCGAGGAGATCTCGTGGATCGGCACCTCATGCGAGGTCGGCTGACTCGGCGGGGTAGCCATTGACGGCATGCTGTCCTGCGCGGGACGCAGGCTGGTGCGAGTGGATACACCCGTCTCCGGGGCCCCCATCTCGCCCGGCATCGGCGCCGTTTGCGACATCGTCGGCATCGCGGGCTTCGGCGTGCTCGCCATGTCCGTCTGACCCGTCATCCCGCTTCCGACCGGCTGACTTACGGGGGCATAGGGCGAAGTCCCTGTCACACCTGGGGTGGACCGGGTTGGCGATTGAACACTCGCGCTCTGGGGCTGATTATTCCAGCCGCTGCTATTCTTGTCGTTCTTGATGAGCGCTGGCGGTTTGTACGGGGTGCCCGCCGGCCCTTGCACCTTGCGGGTTCCATCATTGCATCCGCAATCCTTGCAACCGCTGATCGTCAGGCCAAGCCAGCACAGGCCGACCAGACCAAAGACGGGCTTCTTGCCCATAGGATTCCCCTTCCCCGAAGAACGGAGCCAGTTCCCGCGCTGTGATCCCCCGCGCGGTTCGAGGCTGCTGCTGCCAAGGCCGTTGAGGCCCTGAACCAATCTGTGGACATGAGGGCGGGGGATATATCCGGTCAACGGAACCCTGTCAAGATTGGTTCTCTGGTCTCTCCGTTCTCGCTCGCCGCTCTCACCCCTGGGGCATGCATCCGGGTGCAGAGAAGGGATCAGATCCGCTTCCTGAACCCGACCGCGAGTGGTGGGAGCGGCGGCACGCGGAATCGTTCTCTGGAGCCAGAGACAGCGAAACGTACCTTCCCGAGCCATGGGTATCGCGTCTCTGGCAATTACATGAGGTAGCTGCTGAGATCCTCCACTTCACTGACGAGAGAATCACCGGTGATCTCGTCCAGGCGTCGGCTGTTCATCAGGCCGTTGACCTTGTTGATGAACGCGCTGAGTTGATTGATCGCCGCGGTGGTGTTGGCGTTCATCAGCGAGTCCTCGGCGGCTTGCAAAATGGAAAACAAACTGTTCTGCTGGCCGCTGTTCAGGTCGAGGGCGGCGACCTGTGTCTTCAGCGTGTCGATGGAGAGGACCGTGCCCCCGTTGTTGTACACCCCACTGACGGTGCCGCCGAGGATGGTGACAGTGCTCTCCAGGTTGTACACGTCGGTGCCCGAGCCGGTCTGGACCGTGTTGTCGGCGAACGTGCAGTCCTGGATCGTCACCACCGCCGGGTCGATGAACAGGCCGCCCCCGTCGGTGTAGGCGGTGTTGAGCTTGACGTCGCAGCGCTTCAGATCCAACTGGCCGTCGAACGTCGCGATGGCTCCGCCCCGGTTGGCGGTGTTGTCGGTCAGGGTGCAGTTGTCCAGTGACACCGTACCAGCCCAGTTGTAGATGCCGCCACCGTCGGCCGCGGTGTTGCCGGAGACGGTGACGCCGTTCATGGTCAGGGTGCCCATGACGTTGGTGATACCACCTCCTTCGAGGCCACGATATCCGGTGATGATGCCGCCGTTCATTATCAAGGCACCGAAGTTTTGGATGCTACTCGAGAGTGATGTATATCCGAGAAGCTGGCAGTTTGTCATTTGGAGTTGCCCTGCCGAAGTGTTGACGATGTCCGCGCCCCAATCGGTCTGAAAAGGGAAGTCATCAATCTGGCGCGGATCTTCCACATACTCAACCGGAACGATTGCGATGCTGTTGTTGTTGGAAAAGGTGCAATCGCTGATCTGCGCCCATCCATAGTTCATGATGCCACCAGCGATATATCCATAGTTATCCGAAACGACCGAGTTGCTCATGATTAGGTGCGCCCCGGGTGCGTTATCGATCGCACCAGCGTAGTTGCTGTTATTGTGCGATAGCGTGGAGTTGAGAATCGTCAGATCCCCCAGGTTCTCGATGCCTCCGCCATAAGTACCACCACCGTTAAGGCTATCCGCAACGGTGCAGCCGTCGAGGGTCAGCGTTCCGGAGGTGAGGATGTCGCCACCGTCAAAGAAACCGCGCGTGATGGCGATGCCATCGAACTCGGCGACCACCCCGAGGTCCACCTGAAACACGTGTGCGGTGTAGCGGATGGTACCGTTAGCGCCGCTGATCGTGACCGGGGTGCTCAGCCCGCTGCCGTCGATGGTGATCTTCCCGCCGCCCGCACCGCTCAGCTCCAGTGATCCCTGTCCCGCCACCGAGATGGTCGCCCCGGCCAGACTCTGGTCGAAGGTGATGGTGTCGGAGATCCCGTTCGCGGCGTCCGCGTTGGCGGTCGCGAGGGCGGCGCGCAGGGTGCCGGGACTGGCGTCGCCCAGGGGATTGGTCACCGTGAGCAGGGCTGGTACCAGGCGATCTTCCAGCCCCTCCAAACAAGGCCGAAAAGGCGTTGGTGACTGGGTCCGTGCAGTACGAGCGCGGCGGGGAACCAGGGGTCGTTTGCGAAACAGGGAGAACAGGAACATCGGTGCATCTCTTGAAGAAATTGGTGCTGGAAACCGGAGACATCAGCATCTCGCGCAACACACACGAGTCGATCGATGGTTCCCCAGCCAGGGTGTGGCCGGGATTCAAATCACGATTTGGAGGATTGTGCTGAGAGGATCTCCGAGCACTCCGTAGTCGTCCATCGCCTGCACGAACAGCGTGTACAGCCCCGATTCCCATCCGGCGAGGGAGAAGGTATACGTCCACGTCCCCTCGGCATTGGGAATTCCGTATCCCAGGAGGAGGTCCACTGCGGGATCGAGTTTCCCATCCCTGTTGCTGTCCACGTAGAAGGCAACCTGAGTCACCGTCGCTCCTGGATTGCCATCGGTAATCCCGCTTACAGTGAGCGTGGCAGTGCTCCCGGAGGCGGCCGCCGTGAAGGAACCAGGTTGTGGTTCCGAAGGGAGGTAGCGGGCAAGGGCAAAGTCGTAGTTACCAGTGGCGTCCCTGGAGAAGCCTGCAGTTACGATGCGGCCATCTGACTGCACCATGACTGCCTCTCCCCAACTGGTGGGGCCGATCGGTGTGGCGACGAGGCCACCCGTTCCAAACGTTGAGTCCAGTGCCCCATTGGCGTCGTAACGGATCAGTTCCATGTGTCCGGGACCGTAGGGAGGGAGATCAATCTGTTCACCAGTGACCAGGATCTTGCCGTCGCCCTGGACTGCGAGTGAGGAGATCCGCACACTAACGGACGGGTCTGTGAATACCAGGCCGTTCTCGCCAAACGAGGTGTCGAGTTGCCCGTCTGCCGTCACGCGAGCGAGGACAGGTGCGAAAGTGCCTGGGGAATTGTTCCCGTAGTACAGGCTTCCTGCGAGGATGATTTGATTCCCCTGCAAGGCACCATAGCCGAGATCGAGGAACGGATAGGAGGTGCCGACCGAGATGGTGGCCGTGCCGCCGGTGCCGAAACTCGTATTCAGGGTGCCGTTCGGGTTATACTCGACCAGACCAAACCGTTCCTGCCAGACTCCATTGATGTAGGCACTGGATTGCCCGACTACGAGAATGTGCGCAAGTTTGCCCGAGGCGTCCGTCAGGACGAAAACGTTATTGGCTCCCTCCGCACCGTCGAAGTCGGCGGTGACATACCCGGTGCCACCAAAGCTGGTATCTAAGGTGCCGTTGGCGCTGTAACGCAGCAGCACGAAGTCATCGCCGGAGCCCGGCTGAGTTAGCTCGCCCGCAACCAGGATCTTGCCGTCCGGCTGGAGAGCGATTGCGCTACCAAATTCGTGCTGGCCGGGGCCGGCCAGTTGGGTCACCACGATTCCCTTGGAGCTTTTCCCCCCGAACGTGGTGTCCAGACTGCCGTCAGCGTTGTAGCGGACCACGACAAACCCGTAGGTCCATCCCTTGGAAGGGTTATACCCCTGGTCGGCATAGCCCGCGACGACGATCTTTCCATCCGGCTGGATGGCGACGGCCTGGGCATAGCTACTGAGTTTGCCCACCTTGGTCTGGACAATCCCGCCAGTCCCGAATGCGCTGTCCAACGTCCCGTCGGCAGTGTAGCGAGTGACAGCGAACTGTCCGCTCCCACTCGCGGTCGATATCCCAGCGACCACGTACTTGCCGTCCGGTTGCTGGGTGACCGCGAACGCCCGGTCATCGGTCCCCCCCAGTTCGGTGGTGACGACACCAGTGGTACCAAAGGTTGGATCAGGGGCGCCGGCAGAAGGAACGCAGCGATCTTCCAGCGATTCCAAGCGTGGCCGAAACCGCGCAGTTGGTTGCTTTCTGGCGGTGGTGTGCGAACGGGGCGAGAACAGCCTTCTGGTCAGTCGCGAGAAGAATGACACGTGGGGATCTCCTTCTGAAAAGAGGCGTGGGGATTCGAGGTCACCGTGGTTCGTTCAGCGCGCACCCCGAGCGCCGGGGCGTGGATCGGCCGATTGGGATGACCGGCCCGCTCGGTTGAAATCAGGAAATCGAGGGAACCTGGAGACGACGTTCCAGGTTCAGCAAGCGCGGCTATGGTTCTTTGGGTTTCACGCCTGGTTGCTCAGGATCGAGCAACGCTGCCGCTTCGACGCGAAAGCGCTTCAGTTTAGGGTTGTTGGGTTGGTGTTGTTGCATCCACTGCACACCCCTGGCATACTCCTTGCGAGCCTTGTCCTTCTCGCCCAGTTGCCAGAGCGCCATCGCCAGGAAGAACGAATCCGTGCTGTCGCCTCCCTGGCGGAGTTCGGCCGCCTTCTGCAGGGCAGTCACTGCCCCCTCCCAGTCCCGGAGGCGGTAGCGAATCACGCCCAAGGTTTGCCAGCCATCTTCCTCACGCTCCGGGACCACATCGTGGAGGTCCCAGATCAATTTCACCCTCCGTTTCGGTTCCCTTGGCCACCATTCCCTCGCCCGTTCTCTCAAGCCATATTGAAAATCGTATTTCTCCGTTACCGGATCCTTTTCACCATTCACTTCTTTCAATGCGTTCTTCGCGTTCTGGAATTGGCTATCCGGACAGGTCACCAGGAACAACGCCACGCTTTCAACATCACTACCCGGTCGCTTCAGCTCCGCTTGCACGGAACGGAACACCTCGGTCGCCTCCCTGGTTCGGCTCTGTGCCCACAGAGATTCTCCCAGGGCAATATGGATGGTTAGGTGGTGCATGTAGGGAATCATTGGCAGGGCCTCGCGGAAGTCCTTTTCGGCTTCCTCAAGTCGTCCACCTTCCAGTCGCAGCAGGCCTCGCGAGCCGTGGGCCCGCCCCTGGCGTTGTCTGGATCCATGGCGCGAGAGTTCGCTGAGTCTCTTGTCGTTGGCATTGGCCCGAGCGCTGGCGATGGCCTTGCCATAGAACCGCTCTGCTTCATCCCTTTGCCCCAGGGCCCACAACGAATCCGCCAGGTGAACGCAAGCCTCGTAGTGACAGCGTGTCACCCCCGGGACCGACGTCTGTTCCACATCCAGGGTCTCGTAGACGCTCACCGCCGTGCGGTAGATCTCCGCGGTTTTGCGAAAGTCACCAGTCATCTGGGCCGTCAGGGCGTTCCGGGCTTCCCCACCCATCCAGCGGTTTCTCTCTGGGTTCTCGTATTCATCAAACGGCACTGTCAGCCGAAGCACGCGCTCACTGAAAGTCTTCGCCTGCGCGGCGTAGCGCTGCTCGTTCGGGAAGTCCGCCACCAGCTGTTTGGAGATGGTTCGCGCCTGGACAACAGCCTTCGCGGCCTGGAGATACGTGCCTTGCATCTGGTGCGCGTTGGCGAGCCCGAGGTAGGCGAGCACGGTCAGATAACGACCTTCGGGATCAGTGGGCTTGTCAGCAATCACCTCCTGGAAAAACGGGAGCGCGTCCTGCATCTGAGCCTGTTGCTCTGGCGTGTAGGGACCGTCAGCGGGAATTTGATTCAGTAACCGATCAAGGTTTACCGCGACCGCCTTGCGATAGTTTTCTTCTGCTCGTCGCCGCTTCCTGTCAGCTTCCGCGCTCCGGAGCTGTGCAATCCGTCGTTGGTTTTCCGTGAATTGAAGCGTGGTGTTGATTTCCCGGAGCTGATGCCACCCCCAAACAGCACCGACACCCAGCATGGTCACGCCCACGAGCAGACCAATCCGCGCTGCCCAAACAAGAGCCCGATGGCGCTGCGACCACTTCTGGAAGCGTTGACGCAGTCGAGGAGGCCGGGCCTGGATGGTCTGGTTGTCAAGGAAGCGTTTCAGGTCCAGGGCCAATTCCTGGGCCGTCGCGTAGCGGTCGACGGAGTTGCGTTGCATCGCCTGGAGAACGATTGTCTCCAGGGCTTTGGGGATGGCTCGGTTCCACTGACGCGGGGAACGTGGTTCTTCAAAGGCAATCTGCCGCAACAGCGATTGACGGTCGCGCCCGTCAAACACCTGCTCCAATGTCAACAACTCGTAGAGCGTGGCCCCCAGCGAGTAAATGTCGGTGCGGTGATCGACGACCACACGTTGGGCCAGCGCTTGCTCCGGACTCATGTAGCGCAGCGTGCCGAGGAGATCGCCCGTTCTTGTCAGGCGAGTCTCGCTCTGGATCTGGGCCAGACCAAAGTCCGTCACCCAGAGATGGCCGTGGGCATCCACGAGCAAGTTGCCCGGTTTCACGTCCCGATGGACGATACCCAGTTGATGGGCGTGGTCCAGGGCCTCCGCCGCCTGAATCCCCCACTCAGCCACACGGCGGAAGTACGCGGCGTCGAAGGGGAGGCATTCAGTGGAGACGGCGGATTGGGCCGTGTTGGCGCTGCCCGCCCCCGGAGTGACATACGAGGTGGTCGGTTGGGATTCAGGGAGGGGAAGTCGGCCGTCACGCTGCCGCAACTCTGCGATCAGAGCCGCCAGTGTTTGCCCTTCGATGAGTTGCATGGCGTAGTAGTGAACCCCACGTTCCTGGCCCACTGCATAGACCGGCACGATGTGTTCGTGCTGCAACGAGGCCGCGGCCCGTGCCTCGTTGTGGAAGCGTTGCAACTGCCGGGGGTCCATCGTTGCGGCGAACGGCAAAACCTTCAAGGCAACGCGCCGATCCAGGGAGGTCTGAAGCGCCTCGTAGACGACTCCCATCCCACCGCGACCCACTTCGCGCAGGATGCGGAAATCGGCCAGGATCCCCGTCACTTCCCCGAGAGTTACGTTCGCCACCGGGGTAATCGCCAGATCCTGCGCCGAACCACCCAGGCGGCCCAGCGCTTGCACGGCCGGAAACAGGTGCCTCAACTCCTCGGCGTACCCGGGGAAGGCGATCAGGTAAGCTTCCAGATCCACCTGCTGGCCCGCCTCCACTGCCTGGGTGATCTCCTCCACCAACTCGGCAAGCAGTTCGCTGCTGGGGGTCGCCTCCTTGTTTGAGTCGGCAGGGGCGGTCATGGGTGGTTCTCCGTGGAGGGGTGGTCGAGGAACTGACGCAATTTCTGGATGGCTCGCAGCCGGCGCATTTTCACCGCTCCCTCGCTGATATGGAGCAGACTCGCGATCTCGCTCACACGCAGCTGCTCGACGTGCCGCATCACCAGGATCTCATGATCTTGCGTCGGCAGCTCGTTCAAAGCAGCGAAGATTCGTTCGTGAAGTTCCTTGCGTAACAGGTGCCCGATCGGACTTGCACTGGAATCAACTAATTGTTCTGCCAGCAACAGGGCCGACTCGTCGGACAACAGGCAGCTGGAGCGTTCCCGACTAACGCTGCGCTTGCCGGTGCGGACGTGATGGTGGTGCAACTCCACCATGCGATCCCAGGCCAGTTGCCGAAGCCAGGGATAAAAGGGCAGTGGTCGAGAGTGCGCGTACTCGGGCAGGCGCTGGGCTGCCTTCAGCAGCGTTTCCTGAACCACGTCTGACGGATCCACTCGCGCCAGCAGGCGGGTATCCAGTCGCGCGCGCACCATGCGCCGCAGGCGGACCCGGTGCCGCTCCAGCAGTTCACCGGCGGCAACCTGATCTCCTTCACCGACGCGGCGAACCAGTTCATTGGTGTCGAGGTCGGATCGCACAGGCACCCTCCTCTGCTAATACCTGGGGATTTCGGAAAAGGTCACGAAGAAAAAAGGCGCATCCACCCTACTCGCCTTCGCGGGAGGATCAAGTGCCAACCATCCGTTTGCGAACCGTGTGTCCTCGCTCGCGCCACGGGATTCTGGACGAGGTGCCGTGAGAAAGGAAACTCGTTGACACAGGCCATGCCTTCCGGGAGAGTAGGATCCAGCTGTTCGCCCCATGTACCAACGTCCTCGCACCGCAATGCGCGCCATGAGCGACTCCTTGACGCCCGAAGTGAGAGCCCTGCTCATCCTGCAGCTCGTCCCCGGACTGGGTCCCCGACTGACGGCGTCGCTGCTGAACCACCTGGGCTCCGCCCAGGCCGTCCTCACCGCCCCCCCTGCTCAGCTTCGCGAAGTTCCCCTGATCGGGCCGAAATTGATCGACGCCATCCTCTCCGTGCGCCGGCAACCCAACGTGGAGCGTGAACTCGAACTCCTGCACAAGCATGGCGTCCATCTGCTCGCCTGTCGCCAGCCCGACTACCCTTCGCCACTCAACGATATTTTCGATCCGCCTCCTCTTCTTTATGTGCGCGGAGAAGTGCGCGCCAGCGATACACAAGCGGTCGCGCTGGTTGGCACCCGTCATCCCTCGGAGTATGGCCGCCGGATGGCCACGCGCCTGGCGACCGACCTGGTGCGTGCGGGCTATGTGGTGGTGAGCGGGCTGGCGCGAGGGATCGATGGCCTGGCGCACAAGGCAGCCCTGGAGGCAGGGGGCCGCACCCTGGCCGTGCTCGCGGGCGGATTGTCGCGCATCTATCCCCCCGAGCACAAGGACCTCGCCCAGGCCGTCAGCGCATCCGGGGCGCTTCTCTCCGAGGCGACGATGGAGCAGGCGCCGCTCCCGGCGATGTTCCCGGCGCGCAACCGCATCATCAGTGGACTGTCCCGCGCAGTCGTGCTGGTCGAGGCAGCCGAACAAAGCGGCGCCTTGATCACCGCCACCCACGCAGCCGAACAGGGCAAGAGCGTTCTCGCCGTGCCAGGCTCCGTGGAGAGCGAACAGAGCGGAGGGTGCCATGCCCTGCTTCGCCAGGGTGCGGTGCTCTGTCGCGGCCTCGACGACATTCTGGAAGAACTGCAGGGAATCACGCTGTCGCCTCCGGTGAACCGACCCTCGAAAACGACTCCCGCGCCTCCCGTTTCCCCGCCTGTGCCAACAGGTCCGCCCCCAGGATTGAACGAGGCGCAACTGCAGGTATGGGCGTTCCTCAGCACGGGAGCACGCCACCTGGACGAAATGGTCCAGCAACTGGGCTTGAGTGTCGCCACCTTGTCGGGGATGCTTCTGCTACTGGAGATGAAGAAGGTGGTGCGTCGTTTGCCAGGCAATCGTTACGAACGATGCTGAAACCCCAGGAGTGCGGTCATGGACAAGAAAGCATCTCCCGCGCTGGCCTCAACCTCGCCTCACGTGGTCCCGTTTCTTGAAGACATCAAGGACCACGCCGAGGACGACACCCCGCGCTTGCTCCTGGCTGACTGGCTCGACGATCAGGGCTGTTATGAACGCGCCGAGCTGATCCGGCTGCAATGTTCACTCGCCCGCGCCAGGGAGAACGACCCGCGCACTCCGGAATGGCATCAACGCACACAAGAAATCCTGGAACAACACGAGTCCACCTGGGTGGGACCGCTGCGCGAGGTGGCGCTCAGCTGGGAGTTTCGCCGAGGCCTGCTTCATCTCTCGGTGAAGGGGGCCGATTTGGTGGGCGATCCCATGGCCCGGCTGATGCAGGAACCCGAAGCGAACTGGGTGGAGGGGTTGGAGTGCTATCTGACTGTCAGTGCCATCAACCGACTGACGTTACGCCCCTTTCTGAACAAACTCACCACGCTCCGCCTGCGCACCCGGGAACTGTGGGGAACCGCTCGGGCCGCCCATCTGGTGGCGAACTGCCCACACCTGCATCGACTCGTGACTCTCGATTTTTCCGACACCAACATTCGTGAGGATGGCGCGACGGCCCTGGCCCGGTCTCCCCACCTGGCCCGGTTGACCACGTTGCGCCTGGGACACGATCTGATCGGTGATCGTGGCGTGATCGCTCTGGCCGGTTCGCGCTACTTAACCCGTCTGAATACTCTCGATTTGACCGACAACAGGCTGGAGGCGCGTGGCATCGAGGCGCTTGCGCACGCCCCCGGGATGGGGTGGCTCACCTCGCTCGAGCTGGCCCAGAACTGGCGTCTCGGCGCGGCGGCTGCCGTCAGCTTGAAGAACTCGCCGCATCTGAGCGAACTCGTCACGCTCGGCTTGCAGGGAACGCAGATTGGCGATGAGGGCGCCGAGGCCCTGGCGCAGGCGCCATTTACCCGACTCACCCACCTGGACCTGAGCGAATGCTGGATCGAGGACCGCGGAGTGGAGGCGCTGGCGAACTCCCCCATTCTTAAGCCGGTGACGCACCTGAACCTGGCGCGCAACCACGAGATCACTCAAGCTGGCGCCCGCGCCCTGGCCCGGGCCCCGGTTCTGGACCAGGTGAACCAACTCGACCTGCGCGGCCTCGTGAACCTGGACCACGAGTCGCACCGCCTGCTGCGCGAGCGCTTTGGCCCACGCGTCTTGCTGAGTCCGCTCTGACCCGTTCCCACCAGCCAACCCTCGCGCTCCCATCTGATTACAACAGCATGAAATCTCGCTCGCGAGCTAGCTCCTGTATCGCGCAACGAAGGAGTCGCGACACCCAGATGTCACTTCTCGGGCCGCAGGGTGAGCGTGTGCTGGGTGGCGCCGGGAAGGAACGGGGTCGGTTCGCCATGAAACCACCCAGCGTGGCTATCGCGATAGTGCGGTGAAAGAAAATGCCCGCTTTGCCCCGCGGGAATATGGAAATAGCCCTGGTCCTCCTTTCCCGGAGAGACCACCATTCGTTGCGAGGCGCCATAGCGTCGCCCCGCGATGAAGGGCATATCGGTCCAGGCGCCATCCTGCACCTCGTGCGGCATATCGAGCTGATCAGCCAGCCAATCGCCCACAAGCGGAATCCCTTGCAGTCCGCCACTGAGCGGATGGCGAAAATCCGCGCGGTTGCGCTCACCCCAGGTCACACCGTCGGGCGACTTTTCCTGGACAACGACCACCCGATCGGCGATCTTGAGCAGAAGCTCATCCCAACTTTGATACCGTGGATCGAGCAGATGTACGGGTTTTTCCTGCACCAGACGCCAGACCGGTCCCTCCTGCATGCGGAAATAGCCGACACCAAAGCGTGAATCCTCGATGCGACAACGGGCTGTCAGTGGTTCAAGGGTTGCCCGCACGACGCGGCCACGGAACTCATGCACCACACGATAGCCGATGGAATCCTTCGCAGCACGTCCGCCCCATGCTTCCACCTGCGCCCGCAACTTTCCTCGGCGTGGATCAGCAGCGATCGCTTCGGGGGTGAGTACTTCGAGCAGAAGTTTCTGCCAGCGTTCGAGGAAGAGCGCGCGATTATCGCGTTGCAGGGCGAGCATGTCCGCCTCGGTGGCCTTCTCCAGGGTGAACAGGCGATCGCGAATCTGCCGGGCGCGCGCTCCGCGATCATAGCCGATCAGACCCAGCATTTTCAGGTTGTCGCCCTCAACCGTTCGCTGATTGGCGGTCCAAAGGCGCCCGCTGGCAGGCTGAATGATGCGCGGATACTCGGTGGGGTCGAGGTAGCCCTCCCAGCGACATTTGCCATCGCTCCAGTTGCGCGGCACCATCCCATCCAGACCCACACGGCGTGGAATGCGGCCAAGGATGGTCCAGCCGATGGTGCCGTCCCGATCCCCGGCGATGAAATTGACATGCGGTCCACCAGAACGATTGGCGATCACCATCGCTTCGGCCACCGTCTGCGTGTCGAAGAGTTTCATGAATTCGAGATTGAGCGCCTCTGGATCGTGTGCCACCCAGCGCAGGGCATGAGGATACCTGCGCTCGCGGGCAGTTTCATCAAGCAACGGTCCCCAGAGGGTGCTCTTGATGGTGCGGGTGACAGCCGGCTGTCCCTTGACCTCGATCGTCTCGTCATGAATCTCGAACGGGACCGATCCGCGCGGGGTGAGATAGTGAGAAGGATTTTTCGGATCGATTTCCACCTTGACCAGATCCGACCAGTCGCCCTCGACGTTGGTCAGCCCCCACGCCAGGTGGCCATTGCTCCCCACAACCAGGCCGGGTTCGCCCGGTAAAGTCGCACCCCAGGCACGCTGTTCCTTGCCACTCCCATCGGTCCAGACAAGCGCGGCGCGATACCAGATCCCCGGCACACGGATACCCAGGTGCATATCGTTGGCAACCAGAACGCCGCCATGGGCCGTGTGCGCCCCGGCGACCGCCCAGTTATTGCTGCCAGCGATTTCGGGATCGACGAACTTGTAGAAGGTGCGATCCGGGGGTGCTTTTTGCAGCGTGGCGCGTTCGCGGCGCAGATCGAGAATATCGGGGCCCGGCAAGGGCGGGGTGACGAACGGTTTGCCCTCCAGGGGCGCATCCCATTCATCGCCCACGGCAGCGATCAGGTCGAAAATCTGCGGAGGCAACGCATGCTGGGCGACTTCCAGGGCAAGTTCGCGATCGAAGTTGCCTGCCTGGAGCATCAGATACATGGTGTCGATAACGAGCAAACTATCTTCCACCGCCCACGGGCGCGGCTCAGCGCGGAGAACATAATATTCCCAGGGCCGACAGCGCAGCGAAGCGAGCCCGGCGTTGACGCCCTGCACATAGGATTCGAGCAATCGGCGGTCGGTGGTGTGCAGGTGGTTGAGCATCGCCGTCGCCCGCGCGCGAAAGCGGTGCAGACGCGTCTCGTGATCCACGCCGAGCGCTTGCGGCCCGAGAAGAGCCGCCAGTTCGCCGGCGGCATAGCGTCGGGTGAGATCCATCTGAAAGAAACGATCCTGCCCGTGGCTAAAGCCCAGCCCGAAGAAGAGATCTTCCTTGCTGCGTGCCCGAATCGTGGGAACCCCCAGGGCATCCCGTTCGATCGTGACCGGTTCCTGCACCCCCACCGCGGTTTGCTCGCCATCGAGTGGAGGCAAGCTGCCGCGCACCAGGAGATAGCCAGTCCCTCCCAGAGCCAGGAGAACGAGGAGCAGGCGACAGGTGATCCCTTGAAAGGTGCGCAGCCCAAAAACCGCCAAACGACGAACGGACGACGATTGTCGCCCCCATGAAGGGATGCCCAGAACAAGTTGCCCACCCCAGGTGCACCGGCGAACGAGTCCCCCTCCGGCCTCGGGTTTGCGTGGCCAGACGAGAAGGAGGTCAAGGAACGAAGCCAAACGTGAGCGAGCAGGCTGACTCATGGTCACCGTTCTCCTGAGTGGCGAAGCAGAGAACCCATCCTGGGGCGAACCCGCTCTCAAGATACCACCAGAGAGGGCCCCCAAGGCAAGCCCGTTGTCACGCGCCAGGAGGTCTCGATTGCCCGACACCCTGCGGCCGACGCGGATCGTGTTACTTCCCTATGCAGAAGCGCGAAAAGATGCGGTCGAGGAGGTCGTCGGTGTAGACGGCGCCCACCATCTCGCCTAACTGCGTTAAGGCCCCTCGTACTTCTAACGCCACGATCTCTGCCGGGTCTTCTTCCAGCACCGCACGATGCGCTCGACGCAGATGATCCAGACAGCGCGCCACATGATGGCGGCAACGGCTCAGGCTCGGCGCCAGCGCCGGACGACGGTGTCGACGAACCCGCTCCCCTAGCCATCGCTTCAAGTCGTCGAGTCCCGTACCCGTCGACGCGCTCGTCGCCAGCACCCCAGGCAGCACCGGCGCCTGATCGCTCTTGGTCGCCACATGCACCACCGGCGGATCCTTCTGCGTCAGAAACGCTTCCTCCTCCGGCGTTGGCGCATGGTTCGCGTCGATGCACAGCAGCACCAGGTCGGCCTCGCGAGTTTGTTCGCGCCCCAGTTGCTGGGCCTGTTCTTCGATCGTCCCATTGACCGCTTGCCAGCCAGCGGTGTCGATCAACTCCAGAGCCCCCCCCTCGACTTCAAGGCGTTGCAGCAAATAATCGCGCGTGGTCCCTGGCTCGGGGCTCACCAGCGCGCTGCTCTTGCCTCCCAGGGCGTTGAACAGACTGCTCTTCCCCGCGTTGGGTCGGCCAGCCAGCGCCACGCGAAAGGGCCGTTCGCCCATCCCACGTTGGTCCACCTGCTTGCCCACCAGCGTGATCAGCGCCAACCCTTTCGACAAGCGATGTAAGAGATCTTCTTGCTGCACAAAAGTGATGTCTTCCTCGCTAAAATCGAGCCCGGCCTCCACATCCGCCAGCAGGTTGAGCAGATCGTCGCGCAACTCCTGGAGCGGCCGCGCCACCCCGCCCGCCAGTTGCCCCAACGCTTGCCGCAACTCCGCCCGACTCCCGGCGTCGATCACCCCCAGAACCGCCTCGGCCCGTGTCAGATCGAGCTTCCCGGCCAGAAAAGCCCGCAAAGTGAACTCCCCCGGACCGGCTGCCCGCGCCCCCTGATCGAGCAAGGTGGCGATCAGCAGATCCACCAGAGGCGGACTTCCCGGAGTGTGTAACTCCACCATATCCTGCCCCGTGTAGGAGCGCGGACTGACCCAGACGTGGACCTCCACGGGCAACGGGGCGTCAAGAGTTGGCAGACGGAGCTCCTCCTGTCGATGGTGTTGTCCCCTCGGTAACGGTGCCCCCGAGACCAGGAGAGACGACACCAGAGCGCAGGCCTGCGGTCCGCTCAGGCGAACGATGGCGCGAACCCCAGCTCCCGGCGCTGAAGAAAGTGCCACAATGGTGTCATCGAGATGAAACGAGGTCATGATGCGACAGGTTCGCTTTCCTGCTCGGCCGAGGAGCGGATACGGCGCAGCGAGGGTAAGGCCAGACCGACCACGAGCACGCTGAGCAGCAGGAGATAGATCCACGGATCCACGCCCGGCACCACCAGGCCGTGGCGCGTAAATTCCTTCACGGCGCGCTCGCTGATGATCTCTCCGCCGCGCTTCAGAAAGATCTCGATCCCGCTGGTCGTACCATCCTGCACCTGGCGGCGACTGGGGAAGGTCACGGTGTAGGTGCTTTGCAACTGGTCGGCGAGTTGAATATAGATCTGCTGCAGCTTGGCAGCATCGCGGGCATGGTAATACTGTCCGCCTGTTCGGGTCGCCAAACGGGTCAGGGCCGTTTCGTCGATGCCATCATCGTGGAGGGCAATTGACAGTTCCTCGAAGATGTCGAGCAGCTTCTGTTCGTTGGTCGCCAGATGAAACTCCCCGCCTGTCTCGCGCGCCATGCGCCGCATCTGCTCCAGGGTGGGACGCGACAACTCATCTTCCTGGCCCAACCCCAGCATGTAGAGCACCACACTCTGTTCGCGTGCGCTCTGGATGATCTGCTCCACCCGGGTGCTCGGACTGCCGGGCTGTTCATCCACACCATCGGTGAACACCACCACCGTTCGCCGCCCCGGGCGATTGGCGGCCGCCACCGTACCAATGCCGTACTCGATCGCCTCGTAGAGTTTGGTGCCCCCCACGGGGGTGAGCCCGCGAATGCGCTCCTTGAGCTGCTCCTTGTCCTTCTGGGTCAACTCCCTGTCATCCCGACCGAACGGCTCGGGGGGAGAAATCTCGGTGCTGAAGGGGAGAAGCGTGGCCCGGGCACTGGGGCGCATCAGATCGACAAACCGCGAGGCGGCCACGTGGAGCGCCTCGATCTTCGTGCGTTTATCGCCTTGCTGGGCCCGAAACTTCATGCTCCCACTGTGATCCAGCACCAGCACCGTGGTCACCGGATCATTCTTCCCTGGCTCCCCCACCCCAAGGGTGAAAACCGGGATCCCCGCCACCCGCGCGCGCTTGATCACCTCGTCCAGCGGATGGCGACTGCTCAGATCCACCCCATCGGTCATGACCACGATCGCCTTGCGCCCCGGGACCTTCTCCAGCATGTTGAGCGCTTCCACAGTGGCATCCAGATAGGCGGTCCCCCCCTGTGGCCTGGCTTCCTGAATCTTCTGCCGCAGCATCGTGCGGTGCGCAGCGATCTCCGCTGGCTTGAGAACCGGAGGGATCTTCACCCGTACCTCGTGATCGAAGAGAATCAGCCCACAATCAGAGCGCGGATCGAGCTTGTCGAGAAAGACATTGGCCGCCTTCTGGGCATCCTCCATCTTGGTGTGGCCCGTGCTACTCTTGCGATCCATGCTCTTGCTGATGTCCAGTGCCAGCAACATCGTCAACGGGCTGGAACGAGGCTGAAAGATCTCGGCGTCGAGCACCTCGGCACCATCCTCGCGCACCACGATCTCCTCGCGCGGCACCGAGGTGTCGACGAGCTTGTCCTCCAGTCGGCGAATGCGAAAAGGGATGCTGAAGTAATACAGGCGCTTCCCATCCGGCTGAACACGGGGTTCATAGACGGAGCGATCCGTGTCGATCTCCAGGCGATAAGTCGGTTTGGCCCCCGGTTCGGGCCGGGACTCCGCCGAGACCGGGCAGACAAGCACGGTGGCAAGGAAAACGACGGGAAGGAGAAGACCTCGACGCATGGGGCGGGCCTCCTGAAAATGCACCGACAGGACCAGGGACGGCGCCAGAGAGGCGCCGCCCCTGGGATGATCGTCACTTCTTACGTTCGGCCTGGCGTTGCAGTTCGGCCCACCATTCGCTCACCTTCTTCTTGGTGTCCGCCCACCACCCCGTGGCCTCTTCTTCGTCCTTGCCCTTGCGGCGTTTCCGATCAGGACGGCGCGATCCCCTGTCCGCTCCGCCCTTCCCGGTCGCCCCGGCGGGGACGTCGCTGGTGGAGGCGCTTTCGCTCCGGCCGGTCAGTTTCTGGAACAACCCCTCGGCGGTGGCAGTCTCCCCCTCCACCTTGGCCTTCTTCTTGGGGAGCAACTTGCGTTCGGCAAACCCCCACAGGCTACTGGCGATGAAGTACAACCCCAGCCCCGCGGCCACCTTGTAGAAGAGGACGCACATGACCACCATCATGTACTTCATCATCTTCTGCTGCATCGCCTGCTGTTCATCCGCAGGAGGGGGCATCATCATCTTTTGCTGCAGAATCATCAACGTGACCGCAATGATCGGCAACAGGTTCAGATATGGTCCCAGGTAGATCATGCTCCCGTACGATTCCGGCGTGCTGATCAGCGGGATGCTCTCGCCCCAGCTGAAAAGCATGTCCGGCGCGGCCAGGTTCTTCACCCAGAGGAAAGGCGCCAGGCGGAAGTGCACACTCTCCTGCAGACAGTAGTACAACCCCATGAAGATCGGCATCTGCAGGAACAGCATCCAGCAACTGCCAAAGGGGTTCACTCCGTTCTTGCGGAAGAGTTCCATCTGCGCCTGCGCAAACGCCTGGCGATCGTCCTTGTACTTCTCCTGCAATTTCTTGAGTTCCGGAGCCAGTTCCTGCATGCGCAGACTGGTCAGCGCCTGTTTCCGGCTCACCGGATACATGATCCCGCGGACCATGATCGTCAGGAGCAGAATGCAGATCCCGTAACTGGGAACCACATGGTGCAGTTGATGCAGGACCCAGTGCATCAAGTTGGTAACCATCATGATCAGGTTGCTCATGAAGGTAAACCGACCGATGCTCCCCCAGAATCCCGGGGAGGGATAGTCCGTCATCGTCTTCAGATGCAAGGTGTCGGCGTAGCGATCCACCAGCGCTTCCTCGACGGATCTGACCCCATCCATTTGCTCCAGCAATTTAACCTTGATCGGTCCGTTGTAGAGCAAATACTTGTGCACCACCGGCTTGTCGCTATCGGCTTTGAGTTCGATGGGGCGCGTATTCACGCGCATGGTGATGTCATCGACAAAGAGCATCTGCGCCTGATCTTCGGGCATCGCGTCGATCACATCCAGGCTGACCGGCGGCGGATTGGTGCGTTCATCGAGCGGCAAGGGCCGATGCCGACAGAGCAGGGCCACCCGCGTCCCCGCAGGCACCTTGCTCAACTTCTCGGAGGCCACCGGACTCAAATAATACAGATCCGATTGTCCCGGACGCGCCTTGTCGCTGACCTCGAAGGTGGGATCCCCCGCGCGCGGGGGTTTATCGACTGTCACCTTGACCAGGCGGGTTTCCAGGGTGGGACGCACCGAGGCCAGGAAATCCTTGTTCGGCTGCGTATCATCAACCACCACCGCCGAGGCAAAATACTGCACCCCAATGGCGGCGTACAGAATGCGCTTGTCCTTCTCCGCCAGGTAGGCATCGCCGCCCGCACGCAGGTCAATGTAACGGATATCCTGCAAAATGCGATCGACGCTCTTCTCCTCTTCCAGCAACCCGATCAGGGATTGTCGGAACGTGTTGGTGTACCATTCGCCCTCCAGTCGGAGCCCATGTCCGCTCGTCAACTGGTAACGCACCTTGCGCTCGGTCCGTGGCGTGCCCGGCTGCCGCTCCACCTGGACCTCCAACCCAACATGATATTCCTTGGGCTTCAGCGAAAAGGTCTTGGTGAGGCGGATGTCCTGAACCTCGGCGGTGAACGCCACCACCTGTTCGCCTTCCTCGCCCGTGACCTCCTCGATCAAATCGCTGGGATCGGTCATCGCCTGGCGGACCTGCTCGCACAGCGCTTTTGGCCCCTTCACCCGGGCGATGCGCCAGTTGACATTCGCCAGCGTGGTGAGGGGATGATCGCTTTCCGGACGGTTCACGTCGTAGTGGTAAAGGAGGTTCGAAGCACTGGTGCCAATGCCGTTGGGAGTCGGCGAGATCAACTCCAGCGGTTCGGGGATCGGCTTCCCTTCCTCATCGAGAATCGGCTTGCCATCCAGCCCCATCTCCCACTGCGGCTTGCCCTGCGTATCGGCCTGCTGAAACTTGTTCAGGACAACCTGCCGAACGCCCGCCCCAACGCTCTCAAGGAGCACCATCAGATGGTACGGAGAGTTCCGGTCGCGGCTGCCCAGACGCACACGGACATTCGCGGGACGTTGGGGCGCCCACGGGGCGAGGGCAACTTCCCCGGCGAGCTGGACTGCGGCCCCCAACCCTGCGCCCCCCAGGAAGAGAGGACGTGCGGGAGCCGTCGCCACAAAGAGGGCGCGTTTCTCACCGGTCGTGAAAGTCGGTGGAGGAGGTGCGGGCGGGGGTGGAGGAACGGCGAGCGCCAGTTCGGTGGCCACCACGCCGACGTCGGCCACTCCTGAACCCGGCATCGAGAGCGGAAGCCGCGCCGGGTAGGTATTGACGTAAACGTCCCGCTTCTCCTTGAGTGTCAACGTCCTGGGCGGACGTTCTGGCACCGGGGACTGGACGAAGGTGGTGTAGAGGGTGCGGAGGACAATAAAAAAGACAATGGCGCAGACGACGAAGATGATGAAATTCTTCTGCTGGTGCATGGCTATCCGGGGGCTGAACGACGAGTGGGTGGCCTGCATCCGGAGAAGCACTCTGCTTGCTCCGGTGCTCGCCGCTCGTCAGGAATCAACGCCCATCGCGAAGCCGGTCGCCCAGGAAGTTTTCGAGTTCCGGGATGGCGTAGATCTTCTTGATGGTCGTCTCGATGTCATATTCTACGCGGCGATACCGGAGGGTAGCGCCCTCGAGAAGAATATAGCAAGCACGCCAGTCGCCGTCCCGCGGTTGCCCGACCGAGCCCACATTGCACAGCGTCTTGCGTTCATCGAGTTGATGGACGTAATCGATCTCCTCGGGGCTGGTGAATTGATAGAGATCCTCGGGCAGTTGCTCGGTGAAGATGCCCGGAACATGCGTATGGCCCTGGAAGCAATACTTCTCCACCAGGGCAAAGATCCGCTCCATCTTGCGCTGATTGTAGATATCTTCGGGAAAAACATATTCGTTCAGCGGATTGCGGGCCGAGCCGTGGACGAAGAGCATGCCGTTTTCACGGTAACTCCGCGGCCGCTCCGCGAGGAATTCCCAGCGTCGTTCCCGCGTCTGTCGGCTTTCGCCGGGTGACTCAAGTTGCTCACGGGTCCAGAAGATCGCCTGTTCGGCAGGTTTGTTAAACCCTTCGGGATCGAACATTGCCCCCTGGTCGTGGTTGCCCAGCAGGACCATCTTGCACTTCATCACCAGATCGATACATTCGCGCGGATTGGGACCATAGCCCACGACATCGCCGAGGCAATAAATCTCGTCGACATTCTGTTTTTTGATGTCTTCGAGAACCGCCTGCAAGGCTTCCAGATTGCTGTGGATATCGCTGATGATCGCCTTCACGCATGGCTCTCCCGGGTCTGCCGTGCACCTGCACCGACCGACCCCGCTGCTCGATCGTGAGTGATGTGGCGGCCTGCAAGCATGTCCAAGATAATCCAATCCATGCAGTGTACCGATGGTGTAGAAAACGTGTCAAGGGCCCAGCGCCCCCGACCGCGTCGTTTCCCGCGTTGGCAGAACGGTCGCGCAGTCTGGGATAACCGGCCCGATCACTCCTGCACCAGCGGTCCCAACCGGGGCTTGCTCAGAAACCCCTCGACGCTCGTTCCGGAGTGATGCACCCAGCAGAACACCTCCGGACGAACCCAGACAGCGGATTCCTTGATCCCGTCGAGAACCGCCCCGGGGCGGCCGCGCGAACTTAATTGCAGCTGCAGCTGAATCCGTTGCGAGAGATCCAGAGTCTCCCTGAGCACCCCTGCATAGTGCAATTTCCCGTTCTGGAGAGTCGCGAGCAGGATCCCCGTGAGCTGCTTGCTGGAGTTGGTTTGATAACCGAGAATCACACACGGGCTCATCGGGCGCGTATCCGCGACGCGCGGCGGGGTTCCCGCGTTTCCGCCATGGGGCCTGGGGCGTGGCGAAGTCACCTCTGAAGGCGTCTTGGCGGACAGACGCTGCAACGCCTGGATCGCCTGTTCGATCTCCCTCTGTTTTTTCTTCGCCAATCGAGCCCGCTCCGCCGCCTCTTTCAGTTCTCGTGCTGCGCGTTCCTTGTCGCCGGAGGAATACCCCGCCAGCAGAAGCCCGCCTCCAAGAACGAGGCTACAGGCCAATCCCAGGGCAACCAACGGTCCGCGTGTTCTGGGGAGAGCCGCCACGATTCTGCGCCAGACCGGCACAAAGTCGCCAAACCGATGTTTGGGAACAGTCGGGGCAGGATTATCCTCCTGCCCATTGATCAGTCGCAGCGCCCAGCAATGAGCCCCTACCAGAAGGGTAAACCCCAGGACGCTTCCCCCCCAGCCAACCTGGAGACGTAACCCCGCCGCGGGAGACAGAATGCGTGCTAACCAGAACGCTCCGAGGAGCACGCTGGCGCAGCTGAGCGACAGGGACACCAGCCAGGGGCGCATGGTTCGCCGGCCACCCTGGGGGGTGACGGTGTCGTCGGAAGTGTCCAGCGCTGTTGAAGCGGATGCCGTTTCCTTCCGGAGGTCCGCCGGAGTGCGCCCGCCCTGCAAAGAATGACAGTAGCCGCAGGCCGAACACAGCCCCAGACCGAAGGGATCCATCAAGGGACGCCGGCAACGTGGACAGAGGCTGGGATCCGGAGCTTGACTTGCAGAAGTCGCCGTGAATGCAGCCTCAATAAATCGTTCGGCATTGGGGCGCGGCATTCCCATCTCCCGATAACAAGCCGACGCGTAATCTCGAACAGGCAACCAGACAGCACTGCCCGCCACTGGGAAGGATAGCTTACAAATGAGGGCCGAGCGGAGAGTTCCGAGGAGAGGCAGAATCGACGCCCCCCGAGCCAGCGCCGGGAGTTTCCGCACTCACTTTTACTCGCCCAGGAACGTTTTCTTGCCATCTCCTTGAGTTAGGCGATACTATTACCAATGGGAACGGGGTCGGTAAACGCTGGTGAGGGGCGACGATGCCAGCACTCTCGCCGCGTGACTGGGTAGAGATTCGCGACCGAGTTGAGGCCCTGGAAGACGCCTGGGAACAGGGTGGCGAAGTCGCCCTGAGCCGCTTCTTGCCGGCCCCCGAATCCGCACTGCGCCGGGCGATCCTCGAAGAACTCGTCAAAACCGACCTGGAGATTCGCTGGCGACGCGGGGTGCCGGTGAACCTGTTTACTTACACCGAGCAATTCCCTGAGCTGGGCCGTTCCGGGGAACTGAGCCCCTCCCTGGTCTACGAGGAATATCGAGTCCGAACGCGCTTTGGCGACCAGCCCGAACTGGCCTCCTACCAGCAGCGTTTCCCTGCACAGTTTGCCGCCCTGCTCCAGCTGCTCGCGCAAGAGCCGGTCCCAGCCGCCCCCGCGAGCGCGTCGGTGGCCCCCTGGCAGTCCCTTGTCGGAGGTCTCATGAAACCCGGTGAAGTGCTCAACGTGGGTGGTGGCTATCGCCTGATCAAGCGGCTGGGCACCGGGGGCTTCGGAGAGGTCTGGCAGGCCGAATCCGTGGGAGGCGGCATCCAGGTTGCCCTCAAGATCCTCTTGCAACCGATGGACAACGACGAGGCCAAACGCGAGATTCAATCCCTCAACATCATCAAGAATCTTCGTCATCCCTATCTGCTGCACACCCACGCCTTCTGGACGCTTGAAGATCATCTGGTCATCATCATGGATTTGGCCGATGGCAGCCTGCGTGATCGCCTCAAGGCCTACGCTCGCGAAACCCAATCGGGGTTGCCCGCCGCGGAACTGGTCGTCTATTTCTCCGAGGCGGCCGATGCGCTCGATTATCTGCACAGTCAGAACATCATCCATCGCGATATCAAGCCCGATAACTTGCTGCTGCAGTCCGGCCATGTGTTGCTTGCTGATTTTGGCCTGGTCCGCTTGCAAGAGAAGCTGATGGCGTCGGTGTCCAGCTCCGGCACCCCTGCCTACATGGCCCCGGAGATCTGGCAAGGCAAGGCCTGTTTCGCCAGTGATCAATATGCCCTGGCCGCGACCTACGCCGAGCTGCGTCTCAATCGTCGACCTTTCCTGGCCAGTGACTACGCCGGGATCATGCTGGATCATCTGCAGAGCCAGCCCCATCTCGACCCCCTCCCGCAGCAGGAACAGGCGGTCATTCTGCGCGCGATGGCCAAGGATCCCACCCAGCGCTTTGGCAACTGCAAACTGCTGATGCGCGCTCTCTCCGATGTGGTCGGCGTTCTGCAGGGCCCGCCTCCCGAGGAAGGCCCCGGCTCTCTCAGCACTCTGAATCAGGAGGGGAGCCCGAAGACCCGTCAACGCCCCCGCGAGGCTCCGCAACCCACCAATCGCGGAGCCGTTGGTCCAGCCACGATTCTCTCCGAGCCCACGGAAATGCCCCCCCGGCCGGTGGCGCTCCCGACCGAACGAGCGGTGCAGCAGCAGACCGATACCCCTGTTGCGCCCCCGGGGAGCACCCAGCGCCCCATCGAGGCCACCTCCGACTACGAAACACCGATCGTCCCCGGTTCGGGGGAGTTCCTCAAACTCCCCCACAATAGCCCACCCCACGGCGTGCCCCCGCGTCCGTCGAGCCTTGGAACGTTATCGCCAGGGTCGCCACAGCCGCCGGGGATGGCTCCTGGTTCCTGGCAATATCCTGCCCTGCCCCCGACAGCGCCCCCTGGGCAACCCTATCCACCCGCCGTTCCGGGCCCCTATGGCAGTCCGCCGATTTCGGCACCCGACGGTTACCAGGCGGTCCAGCCCTACCCGCCGCAGCCCGTTCGCCCCCCGTCTCGCGCTCCGCTTGTTGCGGTGGGCTTGCTCGTGCTGAGCGGACTGATTCTTGTTGGCGGGGTGGGCTACTGGTACCTGCACCAGCAACCGGATACCGACAAGACCACCGCGACCGGAGGGGAGAGCGCCTTCAGCCTGGTGCATCCCCCTGCGCTTACCTTGCAGCCGGGAAGCGCACGCAAGGTGCAACTCAAGGTCGACCGAACGGGTTACCAGGGAGCGCTCAAGGTAGGCTTTGCCTCCCTCCCCGCGGGAGTCACTCTCCGCGACGCCACCATCCCAGCGGACCGGACCGACCTTGAGGTGACCGTGACCGTTGCCAGCAATGCCACGCCAGGCACCAGCACTATCCTCGTCACTGTCACCCCCGACAAGGGCCAGGCTCAAACAGCGAACTGGGAATGGAAGATCGAGCAAGCGACCACCCTCCCGGCCGAACGGTGGCTCCCCGGACCCGCCTTCAGTCCGCTGGGCGACGAGACGAGCGACATCGGCGGCAAGAAATACTATCGACGGATTCAACGCAAATTGAACGACCAGACCAGCGTGATCTTCTGCCTGATCCCTGCCAAACAGCCGTTTTATCTGAGCCAGGACAAGATCTGGAACGAGGTCTATCGGCTCTTTGCTCAGGAGCGCCAGGGAGCGGCAGGCACCAGCTGGGTTCAGGGAGGAATCGCTGGCAGCAGTAACGCCGGAAACGCCGGAATGAAGGTCCCGGCCCTGCGCATGACCTGGACCGAGGCCCGCGAGGCAGCGCGCTGGCTGGGCGGAGATCTGCCAAGCAGTCAGCAGCTCGACCTGGCCCTGGAGCGTGAACCCGGAGCACAGGAGGGCCGGATCGCCGTGAATCGCCGAACCGAAGGTCCCGCCGAGGTGGGGTCCTTCAGCGACGACATCAGCAAGTACGGAGTGCGTGATCTTCTGGGCAACGGTTGGGAATGGACCAGCACCGAGCAGATGACCGAGGACGGCAAGAGCAAGGTGGTGATCCTGCGCGGGCAACGCTACAACGCGTCCAGGCCGGCGACGCCCGCAGATGGATCCAACTCCTTCACCTGCTTGCCCGATCATGCGAGTCCCTACATCGGCTTCCGCGTGATGATCCCCCTCCCCTGACCCATGTCCTTGTCCGGAGGGATCCCGCTCAGGCGAGCCAGATTCCTGCGCTCGTTGCTGACGAGGCACGGACTTCACTCTGTGCGCAGGGCAGGCCACGCTCATCATATTGACAGAAGTTATTGGCATTATTACTATTCAGGCAAATCAGATCGGTGTCTTGCGGAGAGGCCCCCTCTCGCCCTTGCGGAGGAAAACTGCCGATGCTGGAGATCGAGCAGAAATATGCCAACGCGGACTTCCCCGCGCTCGAGGCACGGCTCACCGCCTGGGGATGCAAACTCCGCGAGGCCATCGACGAGGCGGATCACTACTTCAACGCGCCCGATCGTGACTTTCGCCAGACTGGAGAAGCCTTTCGTCTGCGCCGCATTGGAACGAGCAATCATGTCACGTTCAAGGGGCCACGCCTGGATAGCCAGGTGAAGGCGCGGCGCGAACTGGAGATCGCGCTGCGCGAGGGGGACCAGGCGGCGAACGAGTTCATTCAGCTCCTTCAGTTGCTGGGCTATCGCCCGGTGGCGATCGTTTGCAAACATCGGCGTGTCTTCGAGCTGACCCGAGCTGGCTTCAACGTTCAGGTCTGCCTGGACGATGTCTCGACAGTGGGGCGCTTCGCCGAGGTGGAGATCCTCGCGCCAGAGAATCGCCTGGAGGAGGTTCGCTCGGTCCTCCAGCAGCTCGCCGCCGACCTGGGGCTGAGCCAGGTCGAGCCACGTTCTTACCTGCGCATGTTTCTGGAAAAACGCGAGGAGCCTTTGGCATGACTCCCACCCTGGTGCGAACCATCGCTGAGCTGCGCCGCCTGGTTGCTGCCGCCCGGGTTCGCGGGGCAAGCATCGGTCTGGTCCCGACCATGGGAGCGCTCCACCGCGGTCACGCCGCCCTGATGCGTCGCGCCCGGGAAGAAACCGGCCTGGTGGTCGTCTCCATCTTTGTCAACCCCACTCAGTTTGGGCCGCACGAGGATCTCGCGCGCTATCCACGCATGCTGGAACAGGACTGCGAACTCTGTGGCCGCGAGCGGGTCGATGTCGTCTTTGCCCCTCCCGTCGAGGAGATGTATCCTGCAGGATTCCGCACGTTTGTGGAGGTCGAAGGGCTGCAAAATGTCCTCTGCGGAGCCTCGCGTCCGGGACATTTTCGCGGAGTGTGTACCGTGGTGCTGAAACTCTTCAACCAGGTGCAACCGGAGCGCGCCTACTTTGGGCAGAAGGACGCTCAGCAAGCGCGCATCCTCCAGCAGATGGTGCGTGATCTCGATGTCCCCGTGGAAATGTGCATCTGCCCGACGGTTCGCGAACCCGATGGACTGGCCCTCAGTTCCCGAAATCAATATCTCGATGCCGGACAGCGCCAACACGCGCTTTCGCTCTACCAGACCCTGCAACACGCCCAGCACCAGATCGCCGGCGGAGAACGCTCTGCCGCGGTGATAAGGCAGAGAATGGAGGAGCGGCTCGTCGCTACTCCTGGTGCCGTGGTGGATTACGCGGCCGTGGTCGATGCCGATTCGTTGCAACCCCTTGCTTCGCTCCGGGGGCGCGTGTTACTGGCGTTGGCGGTCAAGTTCGGTGCCACCCGCTTGATCGACAATGCCCTGGTTGACGTTCCCGAGTAAGAACCGCTGAAACACACACCATCTTCAGACAACGGCAGGCACGACGCCGCGCTGCCGTCCGGCAGTTGAGATGGGCAAGGGTGGGGGATGGCATGGCAAATCCGCTGTTCAGTCCGGAAGTTCGTCACATGCTCGCCGAGGATAACTCGGCCGGACTGGCGGAGTTCTGCGAGGCACTCCACCCCAATACGATTGCCGAGGCGCTTGTCGATGAGTTCAGTGTCGAGGATATCTGGCGCGTCCTCCGCAAAACCAACGTGGCCAACCAGGCCACCATCTTCGAGTATTTCCCCCTCGAATTGCAGGTGGAAATGGTCGAAGGGGCGGGTCGACCCGAGATGGCACGCCTGATCGAGGAGATGGCCTCTGACGATCGCGCCGATCTGCTGCGCAAGCTTAATCCCCAGGTGGCCGAGGGATTGCTGCGCCTGGTGGACGAGGCGGATCGACGCGACATCGCCACCCTGGTCAAGTACCCCGAGCACACCGCCGGGGCGATCATGACCACGGACTACGCCTGGCTGCCCAACCACATCACCGCCGGCGAGGCGATCGAACGCTTGCGGCTTCAGGCTCCCGACACCGAAACGATCTACTACATCTATGTCGTCAACGATCAGCGCCGGCTGGAAGGCGTCGTCTCGCTTCGCGACCTGATCCTGAAATCGCGCACCGCACTGATCAAGGACTTCATGGAGACGCAGATTGTCAGCGTCAAGGCGACCGAGGATACCGAGAAGGTGGCCGCCGAGATCGCACGCTACGACCTCCTCGCCATCCCCGTGGTAGACGACGAGGGACGGCTGATCGGCATCGTCACCCACGACGATGTCATCGACGTCGTGGTTGAGGAGGCCACCGAGGACGTGCAGCGCATGGGGGCCGTCGGACCGATCGCCGAACACTACCTGGAAGCCCCGTTTATCAAGGTCTGGCGCCAACGAGCCATCTGGCTGGCTGCGCTGTTTATCGCCGAGATGTTCACCTTCAACGCCATGGCTTACTTCGACGAGGCGATGAAAACGGTCACGGTGCTGGCGCTCTTTGTGCCCCTGTGCATCTCAGTGGGAGGCAACTCGGGCTCTCAGGCAGCCGCCCTGATCACGCGCGCCCTCGCTCTGGGGCAGGCCAATGCCCAGGAATGGTACAAGGTTCTGCGCCATGAATTGTTGATGGGGCTTGCCCTCGGAGGCACCCTCGGAGTGATCGCCCTGGTCCGCACCGGCTTGCTCTACTTCTACCCCGAACTGCTCCAGAACCACTCCCCCGTTCCGCAGACTCCACTGCTCTTGCTCACGCTGGTCGTGGGGCAGGCAGTGGCCGCCATCTGCATGTGGGGGACCTTGATCGGCTCCATGCTGCCGCTGGTCTTCAAAAGCATCGGCGTGGATCCCGGGATCGCCTCCAGTCCGTTTGTTGCCACCTTTGTCGATGTGACAGGCATCATCATCTACTTCACCATCGCGCGGGTTTTCCTCGGGGAAATGATGGCGATGGGCGCTGGGGGCTGACCGGTTCGCAGGGCTCGTTCAAGCGGACCGGAACGAGCTCTGCGCGCGCAAGCACCCCTCGACGGGTTCTCACTGAGAGAGGACCATCTTGACCACCACCACGGTGGCGATGATCAGGAGGATCACCGGGAGCAGGACGGCAACCACCACAATCGGCTTCAATTTGCGATTATTCCCCTCGCCAAAATCCGGAACAGAAAGGGGCTGTGCGGGGGCGCCGAAAGGGGGCGTTTGCCCCGGCGGGGGAAAGGGAGGGGGGAATCCCGGCGTGCCCGATGGGGAAGGCGCAGCCCCCAGGGGAGAGGGAGGCGCCACCGGCTGGGCCAGGGCGGCGCGACCGGGGAGCATCACCATGTTGCGACAGTTGGGGCAGCGCACCTGCATCCCAGCGTACTGCTCGCGGGCCAGGAGTTGCTGTCCGCAGGTGCAATTAACTGCGATCGTCTGCGGGGGCGGCGTGGTCGGAGCGGGAGGAGCGGGCGGCGCAGCGGGGGCCGCGGCCGAAGCTCCCATGGCGCGCATCCCTCCCGATCCCGGAGCCAGCCCGATGTTGGCCCCCGGTTCACGTTCAAGCGGACCGCGCCGAGGCTTTTCGACCACGGTCGCCTGGCGGGCGCGCATTTTGCGCAACTCGGCGAGTTGTTCGGGAGTTGCCTGCTGCGTCTTCATCAGATGAACGCTTTCATCGATGAACTCCAGCCGGGTCATCTTCCCCAGACGGATGATCTGTCCGTGGGTAAGAAGAACCGGATGCTTGGCCTCCAGGGCCCTGGTGGAGTCATCGAGGAAGGTTCCATTTGAACTTCCCAGATCGACAAGGTAGACAGAGTCGTTCTCGACATAGATCCGCCCGTGTCTGCCGGAAACCTGTGTATCGTGAAAGGCGGTGTTGGTATCCAGAGCGCGTCCGATCACAAAGTCCCGGTCTTCCGGGAGGTCGAATTCGCGGCCCACATCATCCTTGTCGCCCTCAATGACCTTGAGCTTTCTCACGCTTGCACCCATGGAGTTGTGTGGCGAGCGGTTCACGGGTTGACCAGGGGCGATGCAATTGCAGCGCGGCGCCATCCTGCTGGCCGTGACAGTGCCACGGAGTCGCACCACTCAATCACACAGAACACAGCCCAGCAACGGGGCCCGTAGATCCTTGAGGTTTCGGACCACCGCCACCGCTTCATCCGTTCCCTTGTTCAACGGCTTGTTGAGAACAATCACAATCCCTTCCACGTAGCCTGCGAGAATTTCCACATCAATCGGGCTCGTCAGCGGGGGACTCACGAGCAACACCACCGAATAGCGTTTGCGCAGTTCTGGGATCAGTTCCCGCATTTGCTGCGACGCCAGCACATCGGTCGCGAGGCAGGGTCCGCCTGCGGGGAGATAGTCAGCTCTGGCCATCCGAGTGCGCTGAATCTTGTCCCAGATGCTTTGCCCCTCAAAGACCAGGTACTGCACCAGGCCGACATCGACGATCCCGGTCAACGTGGGCTCTTTCAGCGACATCGGATCCAGCCAGGGCGGTCCCAGCTGGCCCTGCGGTTGCCCGATGCGCGCATCGAGGATCAGCACCTGCTCATCCTGCAGCGTCAGGAAGCGGCTCAGATCGCTGATCAGGTCCTCCACTTCCACCCCGGGATTGAGCGAGCTAAACAGGATGGTGCCGCCCGTCTCGGGGAGGTATTGCCGGAGTTTTAACGCCAGCGAACGTGTTTCCATGTTACCGCGTGACCGATCGTTCACCGCCCAGCGCTGGCTTGGATCAGGGAGTTGGAAACGCGAAAGCACTGGTAAGGCCATGCGAGCCGCCACGTTACTGGTGGTTGCCGCCGTGGCCATGAGATCGCGAATAATGACCGCCCCCATCAGCACCACGAAGCAGATGGCGAACGTGAGGGCTGCCTTCTTCTTGAACGTGGAACTGGTCGCGTTGGGCGGAGGCTCTGCCTTGCTTTGAATGGTTACCTGGTCGGGGAGTTGCTTGAGCTGGAACTCCAGGTTCTGCGCCGCTGTGCGCGCCTTGCGCAGCTGCTGCACTTCCTGCTGCAATCCCTCGCCACGATTGAGGTCGCCGAGTTTCTTCTGCTTCTCTTCGCGTAGCAGTTTCACACGTTCCTGGGCGGTGGTGATGTTGCGCATCGCGGCGGCCAGCTCGTCCCGGGCCTTTTCGCGTTCATCCACATACTTCTGCACGCGAATCTTGAAGTAGACGCGCGGAAACTCGTTGAGATCCTTCGTCATCTTGGCGATCTTGTTGTCGTGGCCTTCGAGCTTGGCGGCCAGTTGATCCCGCTTCGCCTTCGATTCGCGCCACTTCTCTTCGGCGACAATCTTCATGCGAAACAATTTGTCGTCGATGGCAAAGTTGGCTGCGGCAGAATCAGCCTGAGGCTTGGTCTCGGCCCGGGCATTTTGCTCGGCGGTCAACTTGTCTGTCAGATCGCGGCGTTCCTTCTCATACTGACCGTCGCGTTTGGCAGCCTCTTCCAGTTCCTGCAACGATTTCTCGCGGATCATCTTCTCCAGTTCAGCGATCCGATCGTCGGCGGCACGCACCTGGCTTTCGAGTCCGCGGATCTTGCTCTGTCCGTCGAGCAGCTCGCGTTCCGCGTTGGCGATCTTGGTATCGAGATCCTTCTTGAAGGTGTCGAGATCCCCAATGATGCCGCGCTGCGTGAGGAAGGTCTCAAACTCCCGGTTGGCGATTTCGAGTTTCTCCTCGGCATCCTTGCGCCGACCTTCCACCGTGCGCAACGAATCCTTCTGCAACGGTTCAAGGCTGTCCCGAACGCGCTTGCTGTGCAGTTCCATCAACTCGTTGACGATCGCGGCCCCCTCCTTGGCATCGCCCCACTTGAGTTTCACCTCCACTCGCTGGGAACGGGGCGGATTCTGCTCGTACTTGATTTGCTTGCCGAGCGCCTCGGCGGTCATCTTCAGATGAAACTTCTCGACGAGGATATTCATGTCCTGGGGCGAATCGATGGTGCCGACCAGGGTTTCGGTGCTCGGGGGTCGATAGAGTTCCGACAGTTCCGACTGTCCCCCCCCTGGGGGTCGGTAGAGCAGCACGCCGGTGACTTCGTACAGCTCTTCTCGAACCATCATGCCGACGATGGCGGCAATCACCGCGCTGATGAGCACACAGGCCAGAGACAACGGCCATCGCCGCAGCGGGATCTGCAGAGCCTGCGCGAGCAACCCGGGGGGAACCGCTTTATTATCAGCTGGGGCCTCGGCGTACGGGTCCGGGGGACTCGCGGGATAGGCTGCAACATGATCGGGTGGCATGAATGCTATCCTCCGCGGACGCTCTGGAGACCAGGGATTGGATTCCGGTGATCGTTCGAGACCCGGTTGTCTCGGGGTTGCCGCGAGTCGCTGCAGCGCTGGGTCGAATTCCTGAAGTCTCATCTCAAGCGACACCAATAAGAAAATCTATCACAACCATGGAACTTCGGTGAAGCGAATTTTCTCTGCTCCCCCTCAGTTCCCCAGAAAGGGATCGAATTCCTTCCGTCAGTGGATCCGAAAGAGAAGACCCAAGGGGTGGTCCCTGTCGTTTTTTTTTGTTCGCCCGACAGGGATGGCGGGTGAAAATGAAAAAAAAATCCCTGTCCCGACTGGCGCAGAAAGCGGATAATGCACTAAACGCAGGCCGTTCTCCCGCGCATCGCTCGCCTCTCCGGATTGGCCGGGTGCCGTGCGACACGATCTGCGCTGGTGGCCCCTTGCTGGAGCGCTGCATGGAGTGAGTGCCCCAGCCCCAACAACACCTACCCGGAGGACTTCTTCGATGGATATTCAGCACGAGGAACACAAGGGGGTCATCGTTCTGACACCGCAGTTCCCGCATCTCGATGCGTTGACCAGCCCGGGGTTCAACAAGCAGATGCTCGGGCTGGTCAAGCCCGGAGCGCGAGTGCTGATGGATCTCGAAAAAGTGACCTGGGCGGACAGTTCCGGGTGCGGGGTGATCATCGCCCTGGTCAAGCACTTGCGGAGCGAGGGCGGCGATCTGAAACTCTGCGGACTGACCCGCCCCGTGCGCACACTCTTCCAGCTGGTGCGCCTGCACAAGATTTGCGATGTGTTCAACACGCGCCAGGAAGGGCTGGCTGCCTACGAGCTTGCTCCCTCCTCATCCTCGACCACTCCATCCACCTGATTGACTCGGCGGAGGCAGTCGTTCCATGTCGACCGCGACCAGTCCGAACACACAGACACAGGAAGATCGGCTGCTCCTGATGCACATCATGCACGAGCGCTACGCGCGTGGCACTCGTGGAACCGGACGGCTGGTCAACAACTTTCGTTTTCTGTGGAAGAAATATTCCTGGTTGCTGATCATCGGCGGGGCCAAGGCTCTCAAACGCGGCCTCGACATCCTGGTGGCAGCCACCATGCTGATCCTTCTCAGCCCTCTCTTTGCCGTGGTGGCCCTGATCATCAAGCGCACCGATGGCGGCCCGGCTCTCTTCTGGCAGAAACGCGTGGGGCGCTGGGGCCGGGAGTTCCCCTTCCCCAAGTTTCGCTCCATGGTGGTCAATGCCGAGGAGATCAAAAAACGGATGGAAGAGCTGATGAAGCTCTCCCGGGAAGAACTGGCTCAGCTCGTCAACAAGATGGACGATCTGGATCCCAAAACACGCCAGATCTTGCTGGCGATGCAGAACGATCACGCCGAGAGCATCACCTTCAAGATGAAGAACGACCCCCGGGTCACGCGTATCGGTCGGCTGATTCGCAAGTTAAGCATCGACGAACTCCCCCAGTTGTGGTGTGTGCTCAAGGGCGACATGTCTCTGGTCGGCCCGCGCCCGCCGGTGCCGTCGGAGGTCGCCAGATACACCCTGGCCGATCGTCGGCGCCTCGATGTGATTCCGGGGCTGACATGCATCTGGCAGGTGAGCGGCCGGGGCAATATCCCCTTCCCCCAGCAGGTCGAGATGGATGTCAAGTATATCGAGAGTCAAAGTATCTGGTTTGATCTGAAATTGATGATCCAGACCATCCCGGCCGTGCTCACCGGACGCGGGGCGTTCTGATCGGTGCCCTGACCACAATGAGCAAAAACCGCGCTCTGGCTTGAGAGGAACTGACGATGCGGGCGGTCATCATGGCGACCGGGGAGTGGACCAACGAGGCGGCCCTCGCCGACTGGTATCCGGTGCCCCTGATGCACCTTCTCGATCGTCCGTTTCTTCAGCATCTGGTCGAATTCTTCGCCCGCCAGGGAGTGCGCCGCTACGACTTTATCCTCAGTCATCTTCCTGAAAAGATCGAGCATCACCTGGAAGATGGCGCCCGCTGGGGCAGTCAGTTCACCTATCACCTGGTGCGTGATCCGGCTCGCCCCTACTGGCTGTTGAAAACCATCGACCTGACCACGGCAAACCACGAACGGCTCCTCTTCGGCCACGCCGACACCTTGCCTCCGCTGGCCCTGGAGGAAATTCATACCCAGCGTCCTGGTGTGGAGCCGCTCCTCTTTACTCACGGTCCGGACCGCGCCTGGACGGGCTGGGCCCTTCTGACCCGCGAGCATCTTTCGACTCTGGCCAGCGATGCCGACCGCACACGCATCACTCAGCATCTGCGCGACCTCGCCATGAACGAACAGCACTGGTATGAGGTCGGGAAGCCCCTGCGCATGGGTGACTTTGGCGATATCCTGGCCGCCCAGAACCAGGTGATGAACAAGGAGTTTCCCGAACTCCTGCTGGGTGCACGGGAGATCGAGCCGCGTGTCTGGTTGTCGCGCAACGTGGTGCTCCATCCCACCGCCCAGGTCATCCCCCCCATCTATCTCGGTGAGAACTGCGAGATTGGCGCGATGGTCAAGCTGGGTCCGCACGCGGTTGTCGGCAACGACTGTATTGTCGACCGTGGCTGCACCGTGACCAATGCCCTGATCCTCCCCGGAAGTTACGTGGGGCAGGAACTCGATCTCGACGAGGTGATCATCGACCGCAATCGCCTTCTCAAAGGTGGTCCGGATGGCACGACCGTGATCACCGACGACTTTATCCTGGGCACGCTCTCGGACTACGCCATCGGCCGGACGCTGGCCGGGTTCCTCTCGCGCGTGTCCGCCTGTCTCCTCCTGCTGCTTTTCGCCCCGCTCTTTCTCATCACCTGGATCTTTCGCCGGTTGAACACAACTCCGGTGATTCAGATGCCGGCCCCTCCCGAGGAGATGGGGTGGCGCAACATTGCCCTGTACACCTTTGTCCCCACGGAGACCGCACTCGGTCCGATCCGCCCGGGACTGCAACGAAGCTGGAGCGATTTTGTTTTCCGGTTTTTGCCCGGGCTGCTCAATGTGGCGAAGGGAGAGTTGCGGTTGGTGGGGGTTCCCCCCCGCAGCCGGGCAGAGATCGAACAGCTTCCTCCCGAGTGGCGTTCGCTCTACCTGCGCTGCAAGGCCGGGCTGGTAACCGAGGCGTCCATCCGCTATGGTCCCAACCCCAGCGAGGACGAGATCTACGCCGCCGAGGCCTACTATGCGGCAGTGGTCAACGGGCGCTACGATTTCACCCTCATTGTCACCTACCTGATCCGAACCCTGCTTCGGCTCCGCTCACCTCAGGAACGTCTTGCGGAGGCGAAGCAGATGGCGTGGGATGATCCCGAGACCGAACCGGCGGAGCAATCCAGGGCATCCGTTTGAGAGAACCGCCTCGGGGCGAACGCTCGGCTTTACACCCAGTGGAACTGCCAGCGGATTGGTTTGCCGTCGCAATAGGGCATCACCCCGTGGAATTGCTGCCCGGGGTTCGCGAAAACCAGGGGAAGGAAATGCCGATCGCCTTCCCACATCGGAAGTTCCATCAGACGATCGACCGGCACCCAGAGGAGCGGACCATCCTCGTTTTCGGTGAATGGCTCCCCACGAAAGCGATCAACGCGAAAGATAAAGCCGAACCAGTTCTCGCCGCCCTTGCCAAACCCTGGCCAGCTGATCGTGCCGCGAAGCACAAGCGCCTCGCACTCGATGCCTGCTTCTTCCCGAATCTCCCGTTTCAAACCAGCAACCACGTCCTCATCGGCGTGAAGCTTGCCGCCCAGGCCGTTGTACTTGCCAAGGTGAGCATCTTCCGGGCGGCGATGGCGATGCACCATCAGCACCTCCTTGCCATCGGGAGACATCACATAGCCAAGCGTGGCCAGAATGGGTGTATAGACGGGCGCGGGTGGTGACGGCATAGGCTCCCCTTCAGGAACGATGAGTTCTGCCGTTACTTTAACGGGGAGCCAGGCCAGCGCCCATGGGCCCTCGGTACAGAGCAAGGAGAGGCACTCATTGCGTTGCGGCCGCCACCTTCTCCGAGAGCGCAAGGACCGCTCGATTGGTACGTTGCAGTTCCGCCCAGAGTTCCTCGATCTCTTTTTTGAGCTGCCAGCTAAAGTTCTTCTCCAGGCGCACATTCAGCTCACGCAATTCGCGATAGAGCATCTGGCAATAATCGAAGCCCTGCGAGAGCTTCCAGGCATCGGGACTGTACACGGCGCTGAGATCCCAGTTCCCCTGGGCCGACCGTTTCTCGACCGTCACATAACCGATCACAAAGTTGATCGGCGCCACGGTCGATTTTTCCGGCAACCCCTCGGTGGTGATCCAGTAGCGGGTATCGTCCGTCTCCAACTTGAGTTCGATTTTGCCCCAGGAGTCGGCGATCTGGTGGAGGGTGGGTGCACGCCGCAGCAGTTCAAGTCCGGGTCGCATGTTCATGGTTGACATCACGTTAGTCCGAGTGCCCATCCCGGTGTATCTGATTCCTAACTTCAGCGCTAGAATGCACTTTCGATGCCATCCTCGTCTCAGAATACCGAGGCAATTCTCCACGAAATCGATTTTTCTTAACATATTATTTCAAAAGAAGATATGACGAAACGTTCTGAGCCTTCGCCTCTTCAGTCAGAAGAGGAAACTGAGAAGTGTTAACTTGCGTTAGCGAAGTGTGTTCCCGGAAGACAGCACGGAAGCCACAAGTTAACACTGGCGGGGAGAAAAGTGGGGGAATGGGTAACGCACCAGCGGGGCGCGAGCCGAATTGTGGAGAGGGGAATGTGAGACAGATTCCCTCCACAATCAACAGATCAAACCAAGGGCAGGCTGAGGAGTGGTATGAGCTGTTTGCGCCTTGTCCAGAAGGATACACGGGCATCCCTTGCTCCCTGCAGTCGCTGTGGAGCGGGCGATGGACACTGGGATCGGATTCTCACCGAGCCGATCTGTCCGGAGTGCCAGGAAGAACTGGTCCTGGGGAGAGGAGCCCCATTGATCGTCCCGGTGCAGGATCGTTGTTGTGTGGTTTGTGCTCGCTGGGGAACCGTTCCATTTCAGACTTTTCCCGTGCGCGAGCCGACCGCCCTGGAGATGGATCTCTGTCCGCGCCATCTGCGGAGTTTGTTGGGGCGACGGTTGACCGTGACGGCCTTCCAGATTCTGCGACGGCAATTGAACTTGCTCGGCTTTGCGGTGGAACAGTTGTTCCTACTGCACGAATCGTTTTACGACGAGCAGGGGGAGGCGTTGCAACCCGTCCCGGAGATCGACTGACCCCTCGGCAGGGGGAAGGGCATGGGAAGGATCAGGCCGATTAAAGCGATCAGGACAAAAGCAGAGAAAAATTTTGCCTTACATTCCTTTCTCTTTGATCGGCGTCGGAGATATTATTGACAGAACAGGCTGCTGAGATCTTCTTCAGGAGCTGTCTCCATGATCCGTTTCTCCTGTCCCGCCTGCCAGAGTGTGGTCACGGTGCCACCGGAAAAAGCCGGGATCAAAATGCCATGCCCCAAGTGTGGTCAGCGGTTGCAGGTGCCAGTTCCCGATATCAACAAAACGGTTCTGGGCGCCCTTATCTCCGCGGACCCCAAAGCGATCGCCAAGGCCGGGGCGCCGGCGGGAGCGGCAGCGGCCGTGGCCGCCCCCCCGGGAGGACACCCCCCCACCCCGGCCCCCACTCCGGCGCCCGCCAAGGAACCCTCCTGGTTTTACGTGCGACAGGGACAACGCCAGGGCCCGGTGGGCACCGCGCAGCTCCGGGATCTGGTCAAATCGGGACAGGTCAAACAGACCGATCTGGTCTGGACCGAAGGAATGCCCAACTGGGAACCAGCCCGTGCCGTTTCGCAGCGCCTGGAACCCGAACCGCAGATGCTGGGGATTCAGCCCTCGCCCTCGCCCTCGCCTCGCACCCCCGCTGGCCACGCGGCCCAGCCCTTCTCGATTCCTCCTCGTTCGCGTCCCCAGGGCACTCGCCTTCCCATGATCCTGATTGCGGGCGGACTGGGTGGACTTCTGCTGTGCGGAATTCTTGGTCTGGGCCTCGTTCTCTTGCTCAATCACGGCAGCTCACGCAGCACTACTGACTCTTCTCGGGCCGAACAAACACCCACCCAGGCAACCGAACCCACTGATACCGAGCTGTCCACCGAAAAGCTGGTCGAGCTTTGTAAACCATCGGTGGCGCGCATCAGTTCGCCTCAGGGTGGCGGAACCGGCTTTCTGGTGAGCAAGGATCTGCTCGTAACCAATTCGCACGTGGTCTCGCACAGCCTGGTTGATCAGCTCAAGATTTACTTCCCCTCGGCAGGAGAAGGGGGCAAGACTGCTCTGACGGGCGAACTGATCTACGAGGATCCGCAGCGCGATCTTGCCATTTTGCGTATCTCCACCAAGCAAAAACCCCTTCGAGTTGCCGACACCTTCACCGTCAAGGGGGGCGAACGGATCGTGGTAATCGGCTCTCCGGCGGCCACGGCAGGCGATCACATTATCCTGGAAAACGCCGTCACCCAGGGCGTGATGAGCACCGAGGCCAAGCTCAACGACCTGGGCTGGTATCAGTTGAACGCCACCATCAACCCGGGCAACTCCGGGGGGCCGGTTTTCGATGCCAGGGGCCGCGTGATTGGCGTGGTCACCCGCAAGGCGGTCGGCGATCGCCAGGAAGGGATTGGCTTTGCCGTCCCGCTTCCCGATTTGCGCAAGGCGATCGAGCGCGCCAGCCGCGCGGACAAGTCCGAGATGGAGCGCACTGTTTCCCTGCACAATGCCGGCGTCCTCTTCCGTCGCCTGGCCTTTGTGGGACGTGTTCACATCAAGATGATGCAGCACGTCGCCAAGCGCATGGATGAGGCGATGGCCAACAAGGGAACGGCGCAGGAAGGCTACAACCGGGCCCTGCGGGAGATCGGCAGCGATCTGCAACTCCTGGATGCCCAGTTGAAGGAATTGCGCCCCGCCATTCCGCGTATCCTCTCCGATCCGAATGTCCGCGCCACCACACGCGATGCCCTGGAAAAACTCTACAAGGTGGATGCCGACATCATCGACAACATCGAACGCCCTCAGAATGCCGGGCTGTTCAAGAACCGCATGAACACGCTCGCCGATGAGTATGCCAAGCAAGTGCAGGATTTGAAAACGCTGACCGGGGTCGAGGATCTGGATTAAGCCAATTCTCTCCGTACCATGATGCCAGGGCACCGAGCCGTGCTGAGGCGTGCTCCTCGTCGCGGCTCGGTTCGTTTCTTCCCTGGCGAGGAATCTGGCATCATGCTCGATCTCTACAGCAAGATTCAGGAAGCCTGTCAGACCCTGCGTGCGCGCTGGAAAGGACACCCGCGCGTTGGGATCATTCTTGGCACCGGTCTGGGCGGACTGGTCGAGGACATTCAAGCAGAGGCCGCCTTCCCCTACGGCGAAATCCCGCATTTTCCGCACTCCACCGCTCCCTCGCACGCCGGCCGCCTCGTTTGCGGACAACTTGCTGGGAAGACCGTGATGGCGATGGAAGGGCGTTTCCACTTCTACGAAGGTTACTCGCTTCAGCAGATCACCTTGCCCGTACGGGTGATGAAGGCAATGGGTTGTGAGATCCTTATTGTCAGCAATGCCTGTGGCGGCATGAATCCGCAATGGGCCAAGGGCGATATCATGATCATCGAGGACCACATCAACCTCCTGGGCGACAATCCGCTCATCGGCCCCAACGATGACCGCCTGGGCCCGCGCTTTCCAGACATGTGCCATCCCTATGATCCGGAACTGATTCGCCTGACCCAACGGGTGGCTCTGGAGGAAAAGATTGTTTGCCAGAAAGGGGTGTTCGTCGCCGTTCCTGGGCCGAACCTGGAGACACGCGCGGAATATCGCTTCTTGCGCGGGGCGGGCGCTGATGTCGTGGGTATGTCCACGGTGCCCGAGGTGATCGTGGGCGTCCACGCCGGACTGCGCAATCTTGGGCTCTCGGTCATCACCGATCAGTGCCTGCCCGATGCCCTGGAACCCGCCACCCTGGAAGACATCATCGCCACCGCCAACGCTGCCGAAAAGAAATTGCGCGTGCTGGTACGCCGGGTGGTTGAGGAATTACCATGAAACGTACGGGGTTGGCCCTGGCCCTTAGCTTCGCGCTCACCTTCCCCACCTTCACCGCCTGGCTGTACTTTCTGACGCTGGCGCCGGAGAACGGGGCAATCAACCCCTGGCAGCGGTTGGCCTACACCGGGGGAAAGCTCCTCCAGTTCGCCTTCCCCGTGCTGGTGCTCTGGCTCTACGAGGGGCGCTGTCCCAGACCGGGACGGCCCCGTTTCGCGGGCTTGCCTCTGGCCCTTGGCTTCGGGTTCGCGGTGGGAGCGCTGGGTTTGGCGCTCTATCACTTCTGGCTGATCCACACCCCGCTCTTTGTCCAGACCCCGGAGAAGATCGCCGGGAAACTAAGCGAGTTTGGGGTGACCACGCCAGCCAGATACCTTGTGCTCGGGGTCTTCATCTCTCTGATTCATTCGCTGCTTGAGGAATACTACTGGCGCTGGTTTGTCTTTGGGCACCTGCGCCAGTTCCTATCCTGGCGCATGGCCCTGGTGGTCTCAAGCCTGGCGTTCATGGCCCATCATGTCATAGTTCTGTACGTCTATTTACCCGGCTCTTTCCTGACGGCGGTCGTGCCTCTTTCGCTGGCAATCGCCGTGGGAGGCGGGGTGTGGGCCTGGTTTTATCAACGGACAGAGACGATCTATGCAGTCTGGCTCAGCCATCTGCTGGTGGATGGAGCGATCTTTGTCGTGGGATATGATCTGCTTCAGCGCATCCACGCGCTTTAGCGGGGTGGGACAGATTCCCACCCCGCCAAAGGCGCGCCTGAGCCGTTCTTGTTACACCTTGGCTGGGACCTCGAATCCCTTGCGATACTCCCGGGTGAGCATGGCATTGGCTTCCTTGTCGCCCATGAACATCTCGCGGGTGGGATCCACCTTCAAATGCCGACCGACCATGTAGGTGGCGTCGGCGAGGCCAACCATGTTGTTCTTGAGGTGTTCGCACATCCGCCCGAAGGTTTCGCTGGCGGCCTTGTCGTCGCCAAAGGGCTGGGTCGCCTTGTTGAAGGGTTGTGCGGTCCCCAGGCGATAACTGATGTTCCCCAGGTGGCACAGCGCACTGGAGAGATGCCCTTCGAGGATCTCGGCGTTCAGATCGCTCGACTTGCGACTGCGGACTGCCTTGACGAAGTTACCGTAGTGATCCTCGCCACCCTTGAAGGTCTTGAGCAGTTCTCCCTTGGGACTGTAGGCACGCGCCTCGGTGTAGCCCGGGCAAACCAGAATGCCATCGGTGCAGTGGAAGACGTTGCCGACATTCACCTCCTGATACTTCGTCGTGGGCAAGCCACGCACCTCGAAGATCAGTTCCGCGTCGCCGTAGTCGAACAGGCAGATCTGGGTGTTGGCAGTCTGGCCGTCATCGATGTAGCCAAACCGTCCGCCCACACTAAAGGCCGCCTTGCACAATTCATTCTTGCCCAGGCCCCAGCGGGCGACGTCCATCTGATGGATGCCCTGGTTGCCAAGATCGCCGTTGCCGTAGTCCCAGATCCAGTGCCAATCGTAGTGCAACTTCTTGCGCATCAACGGGGTCTTGGGCGCGGGTCCGCACCACAGATCGTAGTCGATCGTCTTGGGGAGGGGTTGAGGCCCGTTGACCTTGCCGATGGAGGGACGAGATTTGTAGCAGAGCCCGCGTGCCACCTGGAGCTTGCCGAGCTTGCCCGCGTGAAGATATTCCATCGCCGCGCGCATTCCGGACGAGCTGCGAATCTGCGTGCCCGCCTGGCAGATGCGCTTGAACTTCCGTGCAATCTCCACAAGGATACGGCCTTCATGGACATTGTGGCTGACAGGCTTTTCGACGTAGACATCCTTGCCCGCCTGCATCGCCCAGATGGCGGCCAACGAATGCCAGTGATTGGGAGTGGCGATGGAGACAATATCAATGTTCTTGTCCTCCATCACGACGCGCAAATCCTGCACGATCCTGGGAGCGCTCCCCTGCGCCTTCTCGATCATCTTCGAGGCTGGCCCGACGATGTCGTCGCTCAGGTCGACATCGCAGATGGTGGTGACCAGGCAGTTGTGCCTGCCGGCGAACCCCTTGATATGGTCTCGCCCGCGACCGCGCACGCCAATGCAGGCGACGCGCAGTTGTTCGCTCGCTGCCCCCTTCTTGGCGGTCTTCTCTTCGGCTCGCAGCGGATTTGCCAGGGTTCCCGCACCAGCCACCGCCGCCGACAGGAGGGCGGAGTGCTGCAGAAAATCGCGTCGCGTCAACTTGGCCATCCCAATTCTCCCTCATCCAAGGTGCGTCCAGGGGACGTAGTGACAGGTCTTTGGGTTACTGTACCGCTCGCGCCTGGCACAGGTCAATTTGCTGGTTCGCGTTTTCTTTAATCTGGGAGCTTTCTCCTGAAAAGTGCTCGGTCTGGGGATCCTGTAAGGAGGGAGGTTGAGAGGTGCTGACAGGGGTCGCTGAGCACCTGTCACGAGCTGAGAAAAATTTTCAAAAAATTTTTCCAAGATGTATTGCAACCCGTTTGCCTCCCGGTATAGTAGCAAATGTTCCACCACTAATGAACTTCTCTGGTGACTGGGCGACGCCATAGCGGTTCAGGTGGAACACTCTCGTTCCGCCGTGATTTTTTCGGTGTATGGGCGACGCCGAATTAATCGTCGGCGGAACACTTTGTTTCTCAAACGCTGCATGGTGCAAGAACCACCATGCAGCGTTTTTTTTCTCCTCTCGTCGGGGATATTCCTACACCCCTTCCATTGCATCCACTTCCTTTCAAGCCACCACCCGGCCTGGGGAGCCCACTCGATGAATGCGCCAACCAGTGACCCAGCACGAACTCTCCCCGGTGTAGCCCAGGAAAATACTCCTCCCCACGTCGCTCTCCCCGGCTATGAGATCCTGCGCGAGCTCGGACGAGGCGGAATGGGCGTGGTCTATCAGGCCCGGCAACTCAACCTGGATCGCACCGTCGCCCTCAAGATGATCCTGACCGGAGCCCACGCGACTGCATCCGACTTGAAACGCTTTCGCACCGAGGCCGAGGCCATCGCTCGGTTGAATCATCCCCACATCGTCCACATCCATGAAGTCGGCGAACACCACGACCTTCCTTACCTCGCCCTGGAGTTCTGTGCCGGCGGCAGTCTCGCAGCCCAGCTGGCAGGCACCCCCTTGCCGCCAGGTCGTGCCGCCGCCACCGTGGAACAACTGGCCCGCGCCATGCAGGCCGCTCACGACAGGGGCATCCTCCATCGCGACCTCAACCCCGCCAATGTGCTCTTCACCGCAGACGGCACTCTCAAGATCTCCGATTTTGGTCTGGCCAAGAAACTCGACCAGAGCACCCAGACAGCCACTGGAGCGATTCTCGGCACTCCCAGTTACATGGCTCCCGAGCAGGCCAGCGGCAAGAACAAGGAGATCGGTCCCAGCTGTGACATCTATGCGCTGGGAGCGATTCTCTATGAATGCCTGACGGGACGCCCTCCCTTCAAGGCGGCGACCGTGATGGACACCTTGCTCCAGGTCATCAGCGACGAGCCCGTGGCAGTCCGTTCGCTCAACGGCCAGGTGCCGCGCGATCTGGAAACGATCTGTCTGAAATGTCTGCACAAGGAGCCGCACCGACGCTATCTCTCCGCAGCAGACCTCGCCGAGGATCTGCGCCGCTGGCAACAGGGCGAGCCGATTCAGGCGCGTCCCGTCGGTCTGTGGGAGCGAGGGCACAAGTGGGTACAGCGCAACCCACTGGTCGCGAGTCTGAGCGCCGCGATCCTGGCCGTGCTGCTGACAGGTATCAGCGTGGCCAGCTATTTCGCCCTCGACGCCAGGAAAGAAGCGACTCGTGCCAACGAGCAAGCCACCCGGGCTGGCGAAGAAGCGGAGCGTGCCAACCGCAAAGCCAGGGAAGCCGAGGCGAATGCCGCAGTCGCCACGCGCGAAGAGCAGAAGGCTCGCACGAATGAAGTGCGTGCTCTGGAGCAGGAGAAGCAGACCCGCCAGGAGAAGGAACGCGCCGATCGCCAACTGAATCTGGCGGAGTTGCGCCTCTACGCGGGACAACTGGCGCAGGCACAGCGCGAATTCCGGGACGGGAATGGCGCCCGCGCCCTGGAGATTCTCGATGCCTGTCAGTGGAACCTGCGCAATGTGGAGTTTTACCATCTCTGGACGCGCTACAACAGCAAGCAAACCTTCCATGGTCATTCCAGCGCGGTGAGGTCCTGTGTGTTTAGCCCGGATGGCAAGCGCATCCTGTCGGCAGGAGCCCACTCACTGATCGTGTGGGACGCACACACGACTCGGCCCGTCCTCTCCCTGAAAGCCCACCCCCTCGGCATTCACTGTTGTGCCTGGAGCCCCGATGGGAAACGTCTTCTCTCGGGAGGCTATGACAGGACCCTCAAGGTGTGGGATGCGGAGAAAGGAGAGGAACTCCTCACCATCAAGGGATTCGCCAGTGCTGTTCAGTCGTGCGCCTGGAGTCCCGATAGCAAACGGATCCTGTCGGGATCGGGGAGCCCATCGAACCAGATGAAATTTGGCGAGTTGAAAGTATGGGATGCGACAACAGGGAAGGAACTCCTCTCTCTCAAGGGGCACAAAGATACGGTGAATTGCTGTACTTTTAGCCCTGATGGGAAACGCTTCGCCTCCGGCAGCGCGGATAATAGCCTGAAAATCTGGGATGCCCAGCAGGGGCAGGAACTCTTCCACCTTCAGGGGCACACCCGCCCTGTGACCAGCCTCTCCTTCAGTCCCGAGGGCAAGCATCTGGCCAGTGGGAGCAGTGACAGCACCATCAAGGTATGGAACTCCGAAAACGGCAAGCAGATTCTCTCCCTGAAAGGAGATCGGGAAGCGATCTATTGCGTGGCGTTTAGCCCAAACGGCAAGCGCCTCGTCAGCGCTGGGGATGAGCCAGCGGTCAAGGTGTGGGATGTCGACAGGGGGAACCTCCTCTTTACACTCCAGGGATACACGGGCACCGTCCTTTGCTGCACCTGGAGTCCCGATGGCAGACAAATCCTCTCGGGTAGCGGTGATGCCACGCTCAAGCTCTGGGATGCCGTCCGGGGACAATCCATCCCTACCCTGCAAGCAGCCAGGGACGCGGTGAGCCGAGTCGCCTTCAGCCCCGAGGGCAAACGGCTGGTCAGCAACGGCGGCCCCCTCGTGAATCGAAAGAAGACGCTCAGGGTATGCGACTCGGCCACGGGTACACAGCTTGGCACCTTTCAGGGTCACACTTGCCTCGTGAGCTGGATGGAGTTCAGCCCCGAGGGCAAACGGATCGCCAGTTGTGGCGGCCAGGAAGAGCCTGAAGCCCCCGGAGAGTTAAAGGTCTGGGATGCCGAGAAAGGGCAAGAACTCCTTTCTCTCAAGGGGCACAAAGGCTATGTCTTTTGCTGCGCCTGGAGTCCCGATGGCAAGCGAATTGTCTCCTCCAGCTTCGACGGCACATTAAAAATCTGGGATGCCGAGGCGGGGAAGGAGCTTCTCTCGCTAAAGGGGCACAGAAGCCCGGTGTCCTGCTGCGCCTGGAGTCCCGATGGCAAATGCATCGTCTCAGGCAGCAGAGACTGGACCTTGAAGGTGTGGGATGCCGACACCGGCAAGGAATTGCTCTGGCTGAACGGCCATGCCCATTTTGTGACCAGTTGTACCTTCAGCCCCGATGGCAAACGCATCCTGTCGGGAAGCCTTGATCAGACCATGAAGGTCTGGGATGTGGAGAGTGGAGACGAGCTTTTCGGCCTGCGGGGCCACACGGGGCCGGTGAACTGCTGCCGGTTCAGTCCCGATGGCAAACGGATTGTCAGTGGCAGTGGCTACGCGGATCAACCCGGGGAACTCAAGGTGTGGGATGCCGCCGCGGGACAGGAACTTCTCGCTCTCGACGACCACATGGACTGGGTAACCTGCTGCACCTTCCGCCCCGACGGGAACTGTCTGGTCAGCGTCAGTGGCAGCAATACGGTGCGCCTCTGGGAAGCCGACAAGCAACCCGCGTCTCTCGCCTTACACGGTCACACCGGATCTGTCATGGGCGCGGCCTTTCACCCCCAGGGTCATCAGGTCGTCAGTGCCAGCCCAGACATGACGCTGAAGATCTGGGATCTCACCAAGGGACAGGAGATCCGCTCGCTGAAAGGACACATCCAGGAACTCGACTGCTGTGCCTGGAGTCCCGAGGGCAAACATCTCCTTTCCGGCGGATGGGACCGAACGGTGAAGGTGTGGGATGCGAACACTGGCAAGGTGATCCACATACTCAAGGGCCATACCGGAGTGGTGCGCTGTGCCGTGTTCAGTCCCGATGGCCGCTACATTCTCTCTGGAAGCGCGGATTGGACACTGAAGATCTGGGAAGTGGCCACAGGAAAGAACCTGATCACCCTGATTGGCCACAAAGACGTGGTCAATTGCTGCGCCTGGAGTTCGGACGGCAAACAGATTCTCTCGGGAAGCGCGGACCGATCGTTGCAAGTATGGGATGCCGTCAGTGGAAAGCCCATCCGTCACCTGAGAGGAGCAACGAGCCGAATCCTCTGCTGTGCCTGGAGCCCGGATGGCACGCGAATCGTAGCCGGAGGCGAGGCGGAGGCCAACGGAACCGAACTGCATGTGTGGGACGCCGTGACCGGACAACGCCTCTTCCCTCTGCGGGTCCACAGCGGCTCAGTGGAATGTTGTGCGTGGAGTCCGGATGGCCGCTCCATCCTCTCCGCAGACCAGAACACGCTGCGGATCTGGGATGCGAACACCGGGAAGGAACTCCTTTCCCTGGTGGGACACACCTCCAGGGTGCGGTGTTGCGCATGGAGTCCCGATGGTCAATCCCTCCTCTCTGGAGGGTGGGACCACACCTTGAGATTGTGGAAAGTCCCCCTTCAACGTTGACCGTCGAAGTGCGTCGCCTTTTGATACCGACCCACCATTTTGCGTGGGGAGGCCAGGCGAACGTTTGCGAAACCACCAAAACCAAAGGCCGATGAGACACCAGTATGTCTCATCGGCCTGCAATATGAACGGAGAGGACGGGATTCGAACCCGTGGTAGGGTATTACCCCTACACCGGTTTAGCAAACCGGCGCTATCGGCCACTCAGCCACCTCTCCTAATCACCTTCGTACAAGTACTTTCCGACAAAACCTCTCAGGACTTCCCCGGCAACTTTCCTACCCTTTCTCTTACCAGAACTGGCGCGAGTAGTAAAGCTGGCTTCGGTGGATGTTGTCCAGCAACGACGTGATTCAAAACCTTGCGTCGTTGAGATTTTGCCATGCCTTCAGATTTTAGCGAGAAGGTCAGCTCCCGTAAAGCCCCCTCCCGGGAATGGCAACGACTTCCGTGTGCTCCGCTGATTCGACAGGATCAGCCTGGTCGCAATTGTGCGGCTGCCAACCACGCTCACCAGGTTCGTCCCTCTTCATCCAGGCCCAGGAATGCAGGCACCTGTAGAACGCAGAAATCCACCCCATCTTGAATGCCGATGCGTTGATGAAATACCCTGTCGCGAATCGGTTCGATCGCTTTGTGCTCCCCACTCGATTTCACGACAGGGTCGGTTCAGGATGTGCTCAGCGAAGGCGTGGCCCGGGGTCGTCGAAAATACGGACCACGTTGATCGTGTAGCCATCGGCGCGAAGCACAAAGGCATAGCGATTGCCATACCAGTAGCCGCGCAACGGGGCCGCGTTCGCATGGAGTTCCACTGTCACCCAGGTGGCAGAGCCGGTCCGCCCATCAATGTCATAACGCAGATAGGGAGCCGGCCACACGGTCTGGTTCGGGGTGGGGAAGCTGTACGCTTGCCAGCGCCGCTCCCCGGGCTGAATCGTCCACTCTTTCCATGGCCGATTGCCCCAGCGGAAGTGATAGGTGATCTGTTTGTTGGTGTTGTTCCACAGCCCCACCACGGCATACTGGTTGGGCAGCGTCTCCGCAGAACGAACCACACTCATCGGCGTCTCACTGGATGCGAGCGCCAGATCGCGACGCGGTGCCCCAGGGAGCACGGAGAGGGCAAGCCCCAGCCCCGCCAGCACCACCGTTCCCACCAGGGAAGGTCTCATGGTACTGCCTCCTCCGGGAGTATTCCCGTTCCGTTTTGAAACCTGACGCTACCCCCGCTTTCGCCAGATCTCCCTTCCGAAAACTCTCTCTCCCTGATTTCTGTGCAAACCGTATGCCATTTCGTATCTTCTTCTCTCCCAGCACTCTAGAACCTCCACCCCGGCAGGGAGTCTCGTCCTCACGGCCCACCAGCGTAGAATCAGAACAGGCACCGTGCGCAGGTTGGCATCGAGCGAGCAGGAACCACGATGGACTCATTGGTCACTCCCATCCAGAAGAACGTGGTCCTCGTGGGCGCGGGGAATGCTCATCTGCGTTTTGTGAAGATGTTTGGCATGCGGCCCATTCGGGGAGTGGCGGTGACCCTCGTCAGCGAGGCCCCGGTAATCCCCTACTCCGCCATGGTCCCGGCTCACATTGCCGGGGATTATCCCTGGCACGCCATCACCATCGATCTGGTTCGGTTGTGCCGGGCAATGAATGTTCGCCTGGTGACGGCACGCGCCTCCGCCCTCGATTGCCGAACCCGCACAGTCCGCTTTCCAAACCGACCAGAACTGCGCTTCGATCTCCTGTCGCTGGGGCTTGGCTCCCTGCCCGCCTGTCCCTCTTCCCTGGCAGACAGCCCCACCTCCTGGCGCATGCGCCCGCTGGGAACCCTCCTCGAACGGCTGGACGAACTCGAACGCTCCCTGAAACGCTCCGGGCGACCACATCACTTCGTGGTGGTGGGCGGCGGAGCGAGCGGAGCAGAACTGGCGCTGGCAATCCGCAAGCGTTTCTCTGCCCTCTCGACCTTTCGCCTGACCTTGCTGCACAGCCAGGGACAACTTCTCCCCCAGTTTCCTGCGCGGGTCGGTCAGATTTTCACCGCGCTCTCTCAGCAGCGGGCCATCACGGTGCGCCTGGATACCCGCGTGACCGGCGGCGATGCCCACACCCTGGAACTGAACGGCACCGAGCAACTCGCCTACGATACGGTCCTGTGGGCGACCAACGCCGCGCCCCAGGATTTACTGGCGTCGAGCGGATTGCCCCTGAGCAACGATGGCTTTTTGCGGGTGCGCGACACCTTGCAGTCCGAGGGCGACCCCACGGTCTTCGGCACCGGCGACTGCATCACGCTCGCCTCGCATCCCCAGCTGCTCAAAAATGGAGTTTATGCGGTCCGTGAAGGAGGAATTCTCTACGCCAATGTGATGCGCTTTCTGCACGAAAAACCACTGAAGCGCTTCCACCCCCAGAGTCGCTGTCTCTGTCTGCTCAACACCGCCGATGGAGAGGCCGCCCTCTGTTATGGTCCCCTGGTCTGGAAAGGCCGAACCGCCCGCTGGCTCAAGGATCGCATTGACCGCGCCTGGATCAAGCAATTCACGATGTTTCCGTCCATGCCCGGCCAGACCGACCAGGCCAGCGACGCCGTCCCAATGCGTTGCGGAGGGTGTGGCTCCAAGATTTCGAGCGATGTGCTCTCGGCAGTCCTCAAGCGTATTGAAGTGGGAGACGATCCGCGCCTGCTTCTGGGCTGCCATGCGGGCGAGGATGCCTCGGTCCACCGCATGAAACCGGAACTCTACGGCACCGATCCCGCCCAGCTGGTCGAGGTGCAAACCGTCGACTATTTCAAGTCTTTTGTCGACGATCCCTATCTCTTTGGTCGCATTGCCGCCCTCAATGCCGTGAGCGATCTTTATGCGATGAATGCGCGGCCCTTTTCCGCGCTGGCGATCGCCACTCTCCCCTATGCACGCGGACCGGTGCAGGAGGGGATCCTGTTTGAACTGCTCTCGGGAGCAGTTCACTCGCTCCGGGAACTTGGCGTGGTGCTCGCCGGGGGTCATACGACGGAAGGGAGCGAACTCGCCCTGGGGTTTGCCGTCACCGGCTATGGCGAAGCAAACACCCTGTTTCAGAAGAGCCATTTGCAACCTGGCGAAGTGCTTCTCCTCACCAAACCACTGGGGAGCGGAGCGTTACTCGCGGGCTGGATGCAGGGCCAGTGCCGGGCCAGCTGGTTCAACGCCCTGCTGGACGCGATGCTCGTTGCCAATGCGCGCGGGGGAGCAATCCTGGCGCAGCGCGGCGTGCGCGCTTGCACCGATGTCACAGGCTTTGGCCTGGCGGGGCATCTGCTGGAGATGCTCGAAGCCAGCCACGTTTCGGCCCGGCTCGACAGCCGCCGGATCCCTCTGTACACAGGGTTCAACGAGATGGTGGAACACGGCATCGTCAGCACCCTCCATGCAGACAATGCCAAGGCAGCCTGTCGCGTTCAGGGATCGCTGCCCTTGCCGGCGTGGCTCTTCGATCCTCAAACCTCTGGGGGATTGCTGGCGAGTGTCAAACGTGAACAGGCCGCTGACATTGTGCAGTCACTGCACGACGCGGGGTACCCCTCAACCGCGATCATCGGCGAGATCCTCACTCCCGAACAGGAGAGCGGCGGTCCTTCTCTGGTACTCGTGTAACACTGCGTTGTCGTCCCGCAAACAGGCACCGGTCTGCGCGGGTCTGGACACGGAGTCATCTGTGCGAGTCCACCTCAGATTTCGACAATAGGATCGGGCGGATTTGAACCGCCATCTCATCGGTTAAAAGCCGAGCACTCTGCCGTTGAGCTACGATCCCAACTCCTTAAACAGGAGAGCAGAGCAGGTCGAAAGGTTCGCTGCCAATGCAGAAACTGCTGAGAGAGACAAGGCAAATCACGCGGAGCTCACGATGAGGAGGTGAGGGGAATTAGCCCGTAGGGGAGTTGAACCCCTCTGTCCACATTGAAAGAGTGGTGACCTCTCCGGAAGTCGAACGGGCCGCAGATTTCAGTTGGATAAACGCAACAAGGCCAGGCATCCTCTTGCGACACCTGGCCTTGCAAGCTGCCTCTCCATGGGCAACTGTGTGTCACAAGCGCAAGCAATCGGTGGGAAGGCCATTCGCCAGATCGGGGCGTGATGCCTGGTCCTGTTGCGTTCCCGGTATTGTTCGTCCGGTTTCTTCTCCCTCGCTCTCTCATCCGCGGGGAGATGAATCTATTTCTTTGGGACACCCGGCCACCGCGGCAGGTTCGCTGAACCCAGAAAATCGCGTATCACGAGGCGCGCTTTGCAGCGAACTCGCGAAACCAGCTCCACCCGCACCAGAACCACATTGCGATGAGCGCAAACTGATTCCACGGCGTCTTGGCCCGATCCTGGTAGCCAACCACTTCCATGAAGTACAGCGAATAGACGATGAGGAGCAGGAGTAACGGCTCCATCCGATTGACCACCCATACCCGCCACTGATCGGTTGGGAGCATCGGATAAAAGCTGTTGAGCCGTGCCATGAGATAGGACGCATTTTGATAGGCCGGGGGAGACCAGGGATCGCGTCCCTCATCGGGGGCGGGAATGGGCGGAAAGACCGCACGCACCGCGCTCTCGCCCTCGCTCAGCCACGGGCGATAATAACGTCCCACCTCGGCCGTCATCCGCGGCCAACCGATCAACAGCAGAATCGGTTGCACATATTTCGCCGGTCGAACAAAGAGGAGCCACACCGGGAGGATGGCGAGCAGAAAGTCATAATACATGAAGTGATAACAAAACATGTAGCAGCTAATGAGGAGAAAGGCGGCCGGCGCCCCTTCGGTAGCGCGCCGCTCGCCCGGACGCATCACCACCGTGCGCACCGTGATCTCCACCACAAAAACGATCAACCCCCAGCCAAGCAGCGTTACGGGCAGCCAGTCCGCCGTCCGCTCTTTTACCGGCAAATCGAAATTGAGCATGTAGCGCCGCGGCAGGCTCAGGAGATCGCGACTGAGCGTGACCCAGTTCTCGTCGTAATCATAGACCGCCGAGGCTACTTTCCCCACCTTCAGCCAGTTGAACCACGCTTCAATACCGACCACGGGGATGGTTACGCCGATCAAGGTGAGCCCCGTCAGCGCCATCGCCAGCGCCATGCGCCAGCGCCCGGTCAGCACGGGTAAGACAAAGAAACTCGCTGCCCAGACCGGTTTGAACGCCAGCAATCCCCAGAGGATCCCTGCCGGCACCTCGCGTCGCTCACAAACAAAAACCCATCCCCACACGAGCAGGGTTACCGTGAGAGCAGCATTCTGCCCCAGGTTGATCGATCCACTAAAACCCGGCCAGATAAAAAAGAGAAACGACGCCACTGGCCACCACACGCGCCCCTGAGCAATCCGTTGAATCCCCCACCCTGCGACAAAGGCGAGCAGGAGGTTAAACACCTGCGCGACGCGATAGCCCACGTGAGGCGACATCATCCCCATGGGATAGAAATAGAAGGCATTGATGGGCGGATAGAGTGGCCCACCAATTAGATCACTATCGGGATCGGTATTGTCCACATCCATCAACCAGTCCATCAACTGGTCGGCATCCGATTTTTGCTCTCCCTGGCGTTGTTTCTCCGACTCATCGGCGCGCGGATAGTTCGCCTCGACAATTTCCCTCTGAATGCGGCGATTGTAGAGTTGCCGCCCATGCCCTTCGACCAGCAACCGCCCCATCAGCCACTGTCCGCCAAAATCGATGGCGGCATGCCCATCATTGCCATCAGCGCGGGTGGAATTATCGAAGTGGTGCCAGGCAGCATGCAGCGATGCGCCTGCCGTCACCAGAACGACCAGCCAGGCGGCCACCAGCCGCGTGCGCCGATGAATGACAAAAGCCCACAGATTCGCGGGCTGCAAGTGATCGAGGCACCGTTGCCAGATTGTGGGGGGAGTACGGTCCATGAAGGTCGTTTTCGCTCCGCGCGGGTGGCCTCAACCGGCGCAACACGACGGAGAGGGGAGTGCGCAACCCAAATTCTATCCTTTGTGTTAAGGAAGGATGAGGTCTCGGTAAAGTGGTGGCGGGTGGCCAATCCTTCTGATAGCTTGACCCTGCCTGACCCCGAAGTGAACCTTGCATCCAAGGAGCGCACCGTGTTCCGTCAACTCGTCCTCCCCCTCGCCGTTCTCCTCGGGCTGTCGTCGACAGGACAAAGTGCCGACGCCCCCAAACCCCTGACTCGTATTGGTTTCGGCTCCTGTGCTCAGCAAGACAACCCGATGCCCATCTGGAAACGGGTGGTGGACGCCAAACCCGAGGTCTTCCTCTTCATTGGGGATATCATCTACGCCGACGTGGGCGAGGACAAGATTGATGCGCGCACCAAGCTGAGCGATGATCAGTTCATCGCCAAGATGCAGGCGAAATACCGGAAACTGGCGAACGATCCAGGCTACAAGAAGCTGAGCGAGACCTGCCCCATTCTCGGCACCTGGGATGATCACGACTATGGACTCAACGACGCGGGGGTCGAATATCCCCGCAAGGAGATCACCCAGCGGCTGCTGTTGGATTTTCTGGGCGTCCCCAGGGATGCGCCGCGCCGCCAACAGAAGGGCGTCTACGATGCGCAGATCCTCGGGCCCGAAGGCCAACGCGTGCAGATCATCCTCCTCGATACGCGCTACTTCCGCAGTCCGCTCAAGAAACGCGCGCCCACCCGGAAAGACGAGGGCCCCTACGCCCCCAATGACGACCCCAGCGCGACGATGCTGGGCGAGGCCCAGTGGAAGTGGCTGGAAGACCAGCTGAAAAAACCGGCGGAGGTGCGCATCCTCGCCTCCAGCATTCAGGTGGTCTCCGAGGACCACAACTGGGAAAAGTGGATGAACCTCCCCCACGAACGAGCTCGCCTGTACAAACTGCTGCAGGACACCAGGGCCAACGGAGTGATCGTGATTAGCGGGGATCGCCACCTCGCCGAGCTCTCGCTCCAAACAGACGCCATTAGCTATCCGCTTTATGATCTTACCTCCAGCGGCATCAACCAGGCGTCCAAAAGCTGGCGTCCGCTTGAGGTCAATCGTCATCGGGTGGCGACGATGCCTTATGGCGACAACTTTGGCCTGATCACCATTGACTGGAACGCCCGGGATGCCAGGGGAGAACGCGATCCACGTCTCAGCCTGCAAATCCGCGATGTCGAGGGCGACGTCGTCATCAATCACAAGGTTCCCCTCAGCAAACTCCGACCGACCGCGCGCAAGCCCGTTAGCAGCTCGCGCGTGAAGTTAACGTCCGGCGAATGGCTCACTCCCGAAACCATCAAGAAGCATCTCGACCAGACAGTCACGATCGAGATGACGGTCCAGGCGAGCGGAGGAGGCATTGCCCGCGCGTTCCTCAACTCGGAGAAGGATTTTCGCCAACCCGAGAATTTCACGGTGGTGTTGACCCGGGAGGTGGTGTCCGCCCTCAAAAAGGAACGCCAGCTGGAGCCCAGGGACCTCGTGGGGAAAACCATCAAGGTGACGGGAAAACTCGTTCTCTTTCGCGAGAAAGCCGAGATCATCGTTGAGGAACTGAAACAGCTCGACAGTGTGCCGCGCTGACCCCTGCGGCTGCTCTTGCAGCGAAGTCTGCCGGACGCTATAGAGCACCGCGTTTCGGAGAGAGGTCTGGGCCCCCCCTCTCCTCGCGGACATCTCCGGCCCTTCGGACTCAGGGAGGTCAAGGATGCGCAGCCGTAACAAGGAAGTTCCGTCTCGCTGGTCGTTGTACGGCCGCCGTCTGGCCGCCTGCATGGTCTGGGCGGGATTGGCAGGTACGGGCTACTGGTGGGGACGTTATGGAACCGCCACGCGAGCCACCGCCCAGACGCCCCTGGAAAACGCCGCTCAGGTGCAGCAATCTGCCCCCCCCGCGACTGCGGGTGTTCCTTCGGATTACTCGCGCCGCGTGGTCGCTTACATCTACGGAACCATTCCAATTACGCGCGAGGAACTGGGGGAATATCTCATCGCCCGTTATGGCCGAGATAAGCTTCCCCTGTTAATCAACAAGCGCATTATCGAGCATCATTGCCAGGAAAAAGGCGTGAGCGTAACCGCCGCCGAGGTGGATGCCGCCCTGGCTGCGGACGTCGCCGACCTGGGCATCAATGAGAAGCAGTTCGTTGACAACGTCCTCAAGCAGTACAAGAAAACGCTTTACGAGTGGAAGGAAGACGTGATCCGCCCGCGCTTGCTGATGACCAAGCTCTGCCGGGCTCGCGTCACGGTCACCCCGGAGGACATTGCCCAGGCCTACGAATCGCACTATGGCGAAAAGGTCGATTGCAAGGTGATCATCTGGAAAGCCGCCGAGAAAAACCGGGTGATGCACGATATCTGGGCGAAGATTCGCTCCTCCGAGGAGGAGTTTGAACGCTGCGCCCGCTCGCAGTTCGAACCCACGCTGGCCTCGGTGGGTGGGCACATTCCCCCGGTGGGGCGCCATACCCTGACCAACGAGAAACTGGAAAAGGTGGTTTTCAACCTCCGGCCGAATGAAGTGAGCGAGGTCGTTGAGACCAAGGAAGGGGTGGTGGTTGTCAAGTGTCTGGCCCGCGTCCCCGCCGACACCACGGTCACCCTGGAGACCGTTCGCACCAAGCTGGAGAAGGAGGTCTTCGACAAGAAGGTGCAACAGGAGATCCCCGCGCTCTTCCAGGAGATCCAGGCGGTCGCTCAGCCGAAGGATCTGTTGAAAGCACCGTCCGCCGAGGATCTGAAAGCCAGCGCTGCGGAGTTGCTCAAGGAAACCGAAAAACTGACCGCGTCGCCTACCACGGGAGTTCCCACCCCGGTTCCGCACGCCGCCGTGGTGCCCCCGAAGGCCCCGGCGATGACTCCGATGCCGCAGAAATAAGCCACGATTGGTTCTCGAACCAGGGGCTCAGGCGACCCGCGCGAACTCCGGCCGCCTGAGCCCTTGCTCCTTTCTCCACGGCTTTGCGCCGTTTTCCGATTGACGCCCTCCCCTCCAGTCCGGATATTCTCTCCATCCTCGCTCGCCTTCGTGATCCAATCCCGCTGCCGTGCAGCCTCTTTCTGTTACGGAGTTCGTGGTGATGAACTGCCGCTGGTTCTCAGTCCTGGTTCTGGTTGTTCTGATCCTTCCCGGTCGAGCCGCGGACCCACGTAAGTCCGCCAGGCAAACGACCTGGACCGTCGCCGACATCGTCGAGGCGGAGAGTGCCAGTGCCTTTCGCTTCTCACCCGATGGCAAGTACGTGGTCTGGATCAAGGAAACAGCCGACAAGGACCGCGGGGAAAAGGTGGGCAATCTCATGCGCACCAGCCTGGGGGAGGAACGCGAGGTGGCGCTCACCCGAGGGAGTGATCCCTGTCGCGAGCCGCGCTGGTCACCGGACGGTAAACTCCTGGCTTTCCTCACATCGCGACCTTTGCCGAAGAAAAAGGACGAAGCCACCCACTCGGGCCGGCAGCCCCACCGCCGCGCCGCCAAGAGCGAGGACGAGGACAGGTTTCAGATCTGGCTGCTCGACCCGACTGGCGGCGAACCCTGGCCCCTGACCGACTTTCCGCGCAGCATTGAACACCTCGAGTGGGCGGGTTCCAACGCCCTGGTTTTTGTCGCCAAGGAAGAGGCCGATTACCAGGAAAAAAGCACCGAGGATAAAAAAGACACCTCCGAGGTAGTTGAAGATGAGAAACGGGCCGCCCCAATCCGCCTCTTCCGCGTCGGGGTGAAGGACAGAAAAGTCATCCGGCTGACCGAGAACACCGACCGCATCGAATCGCTCGCCATTTCCCCCGAGGGTAAATATGCCGTCACCCTGCATGGGCGAAGTCTGCGCTACACCTACGACAACAAGATCAAACCGATCGTGCTTCTCACCGAACTGGAGCACGGGCGAAACAGACAGATTTTCACCGATCCCAAGCTAAACATTCAGCACTTCGCCTGGTCGTTCGATGGCAAGGGGATCTATGCCAGCGATCTGCATAGTTCCAAACCCCAGTTTGCCCAGGGTGGTGTCACCGAGATGGTCTATTACGATCTGGCCAACGACAGCGTGCGCAAGGTGAATCTGGACTGGGAACGTGGCCTTTCCCCCCAGGTGGAGAATCACTCCGTTGAGGGGTTTGTCATCGCCCCCCACGGCTTTGTTGCCCTCCTGGCCGAGGGGGTGCGCAACCGTGTGGCCCGCTACACCGAGGGCCCCAATCACAGCTGGAAACGCGAATGGTTGACCGGCTCCCATGTGAACAACACCTTTGGACTGGCGCTCAGCAAGGACGGCAAAACTCTTGTGTATGCCTACTCCACGGCTGGCACCGCCACCCAGTGGTACCGCGCCCCCCTGGATAACGGCAAAGTTGGCGAGGGGAAACGGCTCACCAGATTGAACGAGGAGTTCACCGATCGCCCCTCGCCGAAGGTGGAGATCATCCGCTGGAAGGGCGCACGCGACGAGGAGGTTGAGGGACTGCTCTACTACCCCTTCGATTACAAGAAAGACCGGAAATATCCCCTGGTGGTGATGATTCATGGCGGACCGGCGGGGGCCGATCAGGACAACTGGGATGAATCGTGGGCCTATGCTGCAACTCTCTTTTGCCAGCGAGGCGCGCTCGTTTTCAAACCCAACTACCACGGTAGTTCCAGCTATGGCCTTGCCTGGGTCGAATCGATCACCAATGGAAAGTATTACGATCTGGAGATTCCCGATATCGAAAAAGGGGTCGATACCCTCATCGGCAAGGGGCTGGTTGATGCTGACAAACTGGGAGTGATGGGATGGTCCAACGGCTCCATTCTCACGGTCGCCCTGACGGTTCACAGCGCACGCTACAAGGCGGCCTCGGCAGGGGCGGGAGACGTGGACTGGGTGAGCGACTGGGGCAATTGCGAATTCGGAGCAGCCTTCGACGCCTTTTATTTCGGCAAATCGGTCCTTGAAGATCCCCAGACCTACATCAAGAAATCGCCGTTTTACAAGCTCGACAAGGTGAAAACACCCACGCTCATCTGTTTTGGCACAGAGGATCGCGTGGTGCCAACCCAGCAAGGATGGATGCACTATCGCGCCTTGCAACAACATGGCAAGGCCGATGTGCGTTTTCTCCTTTTCCCTGGCGAGCAACACAGTCTGAAAAAACTGGTGCATCAAAAGCGCAAACTCAACGAGGAACTCCGCTGGTTCGATAAACATCTCTTCAAGACTTACAAGGAAGAGAACCTCGCCCTGAAGGAAGATTCGCCTCTGGCCTGGGCACTCAAAAGACAAACAGCGCAGCAGGTGAATGGGCGATTTGGAGTACTGGTCAAGAACACGTTGATCCCGGAGATCGTGCCTTATTCGGGGCATCAAATCGGTCGTTTCGAGGTGACCGCGGCACAGTATGCCCAGTTTGAACGGAGTTATAAAATCGAGCCGGGCAAGGAGAATTATCCGGCCGCGGAGATCCCCTTTGAGCAGGCGAAACGCTACTGCGCCTGGCTGAGCAAGCTCACGGGAGACACCTACCGCCTCCCCAACCCAGAGGAAGCGGAGGACCTCTACACCGGAGTGGAGGAGACCTACGAGAACACGCTGGACCACTGGGCTGGCTATGAGGTGAACCCCGACGATGCCCGTCGCCTGCGTGAGAAGCTCAAGGAACTGGGGCCAGGCGCTCCGTTGCTCAGCGCCGTGGGGCGCTTCAAGGGACTGGGGAAAGAAGCCGCCGTCTTTGATCTGGGTGGGAATGTTTCGGAATGGGTTGTTGAACCGAGTGGCAAGGGGGTGGTGCGCGGCGGCAGTGCCGATATCCCTGCCGATGCCAAGGGGAGCGACCTGGCGCCCTCCCCGGCATACATCGGGTTCCGCGTGCTCAAAGATAAGAGATGAGCGCTCGGTGCGCTCACCCCTTGCCTGACGAATCGGCTGGAACGCAGCGTTGGCGTTGTGCGCACCAGGGGAACGAACCTTAAAACTGCCAACGACCAACGTTGCTCAGCGGGGGCTGACACGTAACAGTTCGCCGTCCCCGGGCGCCAGTTTGAGTTTCACGAACCGTTGCTCACCGTCCTGTTTCAGGGGGAGCGTCTGCCACTTGCCCGTTTTGCGATCCATCTGTTGAAGCGTGAGGGAAGGTTCCTTGAAGCGCAGGGTCAATTCGCGTTCCTTATCAACGGCATGATTGACCGGCATGAGGTAACGCTTCTGGTCCCTGTCGTGGAAGACGCTCACCAGCATCGATTCCCCCGAGGGTTGGAACCAGAGATCTTCGGGGGCAGACTCTGCGCCGAGCGGCAAGGTTTTGTCCGTGTGATAGACCGCCTTGTTGGTCAGTGTCTTCAAAACGGGGCCAATGGCTTTCAATTCGCTGCAAATCTGTGAGACAACCACAGCCTGATCACTCAAACCAAAGACAGGCTTGCCATTCTCCAGGATGGCATTGCGATCTTTATCCATCTTGCAGGTAACAAACCAGGGTGGCCAGAAGTGGAAAGCCTGGACTCCATAGGCGAGCGAACAGTACATCGATTGCCGAATCTTCTCCGGTGGATTGTTGGACCCCAGGCAGCGCATCTGCGGAATCTCGTTGGCCACGCTGAGATCACGAAACATGCGCAGGTAGAGAAAATAGCGTTCGGGATGATTTTTGTGCCACCAGTGGTAGTGGTAATAATCCAGCACCATCGGCTTCACAACCTTCACAAACTCTGGGAACTGATTGTATTCCGCTCGATTGATGAAGAGGGTGGGATGGTTGGGATCGGCGTTCTCAAAGGCGCGGGCGAGCTTGGCAAAACCAGGGAAGGCAGCACTCGTCCGTCGGTCGGAAATAAAATAGCCGAAGACCGCCGGATCCTCCTTGAGTCGGGGCGCGGCCTGCAACATCTTGTTGAGATCTCCCCCCAGGCGCACCTTCAACCCCGCCTTGCGACAGACCTCCAACTTGTCCATCTCGGCTTCCACACAGTTAAAGCCCTTGCTGACCACATACTTCGCCAGCGCCAGTTGATGCTCGGGTTCATTGGGGAAATCGGCATAGACGATGACCATGATGTCGGGAAAGCGATAGCTCACCCGCCGACTTTCCTGTCCCGGCGCGGGCGAATCCTCTGCCCTGGCACCGGTGAGGACTGACGCGACCACGACGACCAGGACTCCGAGAAGAACCCGCATTTGATCCGATCTCCATTCGAGACCACGCTTCATTGAGAGCAGCAGCGAACCGGGAACCGTTGGGAATCGTCGGCGCCTTGTTAGATCTCGCCGAGACGTTCCTTCGAGTCGCCAAAGCTATCCAGGTGTACGCCGGCCCTGTCCATGAGCGAAAGGTAGAGGCTGCACATCTTGCGATTGGGCCTGTTCAGATAGTCGAGAATGCGGCCGGTTTTGATCTGTCCGCCGCCGCGACCGACCATCACCACCGGCAACTGTCGATTGTCATGGCCGCCCGTCATCATGCTCGACATGTACAGAATCATGGAGTTATCGAGCAAGGTGCGCTCCCCTTCCTTCACCTCGTCGAGTTTTTTGGCAATGTAGGCCACCTGTTCCACGAAGAACTGGTTTACCTTCAGCCAGTCGGCGCCATCGGTGTGAGAGAGGAGATGGTGGATCATGTAATCCACCTTCAGATGCGGAAAACGGAGCGAGGAGTGGTCATTATTCAACTTCAGCGTGCAGACCCGCGTGGTATCGGTGCGGAAGGCCAGCACGAGGATGTCGCACATCAGCCGCATGTGCTGGTCGATATCCTGAGGAATGCCGTCGGCGGGTCGCTTCATGTCGGGTTTGGTGAGAGTGGGGCGCCAGCCCTGGAGGCGTCCAGCCTTCCCTGCCTGGCCAATCCGCTGTTCGACCTCGCGCACGCTGGAGAGGTATTCGTCCAGCCGGCGCTGGTCGGCAGTGCTCACCGAACGGCGCAATCCCCGGGCATCCTCCATCACCGCATCGAGCACGCTTTTGTCAGCCTTTCCGACCTCGTCGCGGAACAGCCGATCAAAGGCCAGGGCGGGATAGAGTTCGAGCGGGGTGGGGGTGGTCGGCGAACTCCACGAGATGTGCGAACTGTAGATCATCGAGTAGTTCTTGTGGATCGCCGCGATCGATGGCTCGCAGCCAAGGACCAGGCTGGGCACCCGGGTCTGGGTTTTCATTCGCTCCGCAACTACCTGATCGCAGCTGATGCCGGACCGGATCTCCCCTCCCGGAGCGAGGTGGGCGCCGGTCAGCAGATTGCCGGTCTGGCAACTGTGGATCCCGCCGATGAGCGCTTCCTGGTTGTACAGGCCACGCAGGAAGAGGAGTTTCTCGCGGAAGGGCCGGAGGGACTCCAGCACCTTCCCGAGTTCCATGTTCTTTCCCTCCCCCTTCGCCCACCACTCCTTGCTATGGAACCCATTGCCCGAAAAGAGGCAGGCAAACCGCACCGGGGGCTCCGAGGAGGCGTGTTTGGGCTTGTCGTCGCCCCAAACCGGGAGCGACTCCAGCCACGGCAAAGCCATGGTCACACCGAGGCCACGAAGGAAGGTTCGACGAGAAAGGGGCTGAGTTAGTGAGGAGAACGCCATCGTGGAAGCTCCAGGTTTCAGTTGCCAAACTCACTCCCGCGCACCATGCGAAACTGCGGGCTCTTGACAATCGTCTGCACGGCGGCGGAGACCTTGCCCTCGTGGGTGTGTAAGGCGCGGACCATGTCGTCGAGCAACGGCTCATCGGAGAGCGCGACCGCTCGCCCTAAAGCATACCCGAGAAGTCGCCGACAAAACAGACGCACGACCACGTCTTTTTTCCGGGTCAACAGGTAGGTTCGCAATCCCTCGATGCCGTCGAACTCGCTGCCGTCGCGGAGTTTGACCCTGGTGTCCAGCGCCAGCCCGCCCAGATCCTTCGCGCGAAGCCGACCGATGGCATCGTACTTCTCCAGAGCAAAGCCAAACGGATCGATGCGCACATGGCAGGCGGCACACGATGCGACCTTCGCGTGCTTCTCGACCTGTTGTCGCATCGTCAATCCGCCGGTGCCTTCTTCCTCGGGAAGGCGCGGCACGTCCGCTGGTGGGCGTGGCAACTTTTCGCCGAGCAACGTTTCCACCACCCAGTTGCCCCGCAGAACCGGGCTGGAGCGCGACGCCCCTGCCTGTTTGGCCTGCACACTGCCCAGCCCCAGCACCCCTCCCCGGCCATACTTCCGCACCCCTTCGAGGCGCCGCCACTCCGACCCTTTCACCCCCGGAATGCCATAATGCCTGGCGAGGGTTTCATTGAGGAAGGTGTAATCGGCATCGAGGATCTGCGTCACGGCACGATCGGTCTGGAAGAGATCCTGAAAGAAGCGAATCGCCTCCTCGTACAGCGCCGTGCGCAGCTCGGCGTTGAAGGTGGGGAAGAGTTTCTCGTTCTTCTCGTTAAACCCATCAAATCCGCGGACGTGAATCCATTGCGTCCCGAACTCGATGGCGAAGGCGCGCAACCGGGCATCCTGGAGCATCCGTTGCGTTTGGGCCGCGAGCACCTGGGGATCGTGCAGCTTGCCCGCAGCCGCCAGTTGGCGAAGTTCCGCGTCGGGCATGCTGGACCAGAGGAAGTAGCTCAGGCGCGTGGCGAGTTCCCAGTCGTTCACCGGGCCGGCTTCCTTCTGCACGGGCGCGTGTTCGACCCGAAAGAGGAAGGCAGGCGCCATCAAGATGCGCACCAGCACCCCGCGAAAAGCCTCCTCGTGCCCGGCGCCCCTGGCACGAACCGCCTGATAGAGATTACGCAGATCCTTCTTCTCTGTTTCAAGCAAGGGACGGCGATACGCCTTCCCCGCGAACTCGAGCAAGGCATCGAGTTGCTGGGCAATCGCGGCGGCTTCCTCCTTCAGAAACGCGTCGGCACGTTTCTGGAAGGCTGGCCGCTGCCCCTCGAAGAAGGTCACCATCGACTTTGGCTGATCCTGGGTCACAAAGCCGATGAAGAGCGGCAGGTAGGCGTTCTCCGCCACCGGTTGCCGGCTGATGAAGCGATGTTCGGTCCACAAGCGCTCCAGTTGGCGCTGCTGGTCGGTGTTCAGGAATAACTGGATCAGTGGTTCATCCTCGCGATGAAACATCTTGAGTGACACCACCTCGTCATTCGGCACAACCCGAGGAAAGCACAGGAACAACGGGAACAAGCGACGAAAATCGGCGTAGCCCTCCAGAAGTCGCCGATACCCGGGGCTATTCGGCGAGGCGAGCACAGAGCCTCCCTGGGTCACGCGAATCTCCGCACCCGGGGCGGTTGCCTGCACCCGGAACTGGACCACGCGCGCGCTCGCTCCCTCCAGTCGCCCCTCGACCACAAACTCGCGGCCCACGAAGAGCGCGGCGGGGAGGCGCATTTCGACAACGGCTGCGGTCGGCACCACCAGACTTGCCTCGTCGACCGCCTTGCCTCCTGGCCGGGTTCCAAAGCGCTCCGGTGCCAGACCGTACGGCGTTTTCTTTGGCTGGGTTTTCGCCAGGCGTGCAACGTTCACCCCTGTGAAAAGCGGGCTTTCGATCGCCACCAGTCGATCATAAAGGAGGCGGTTGGCCCCCTGCCCCGGTCGTGAACCCGAGAGGAGCGTTTCGACCTGGCTGGCGAGTTTTGCGACTTCCCCCTGGCGCGCGGGATCGGCCGCCGCCTTGCGCCACTGGCCAAGTATCGAGTCCGGCGGAATCAGCGAGGCAGACGCCGGGCCTTTCCCTTTCGAAACGCCGCGCACAAAGCTCCAGGTATCGCGATTCCCATGGCTGTCTGCATGGGGATTCCCGTCGAGAATCTTGCTGGCGACATCGGCGGCGAGATCCCAGACACGCTTCGGTTTGCTGGTTTCGGTGAGAGTGATGGCGATCTCCGTCAGGTCGCAACTGTGATTGTTCTCCCGAGCATCCACCGCCAGCACAATCACATCGTCTATTTCAACCTTGACCGCTCGTGCGGGGAGCCGCGCCTCTTTGCCAAGATCGAGGGTGCCCTCTTCCAGAAGGGTCGCCCGGCCAGCGCGCCGATGCTCCAGCCACCAGGCAACACCATTGCCACAGGTGGGGTGAGCATGCGTTATTCGCGCTCCCAGTTGTACTTCACCAGAGAGCGGACTTTTCCAGGCCACCGCCACAAACTCCGTCGGTGTGGGATGAACCGCGACGCTCCGAGCCGGGAGGCGGCCGGGGATGTGTTCCACCCTGTCCGAGGCGTTGGTGACCACCACGGGAAGGTCCGTTCCCTTCTTGCGCCAACCATTGACCGCCGGGCGATTGTCAGTCCGGGCCGTCTTTTCCTGCAGCAACTCCAGCGGAAGGGCCGCAACCGTTTTTGGCGCTTCCGTCTTTCGGAGCGGTTCGACGGCCAGAATCTCGATCCACCGTTTCAGCAGGGTGGCGTCGAGTTGGTGCTTCTGGGCCAGACCATCCACCGTCGCCTTGCGCTCGTTGGCAGCCTCGATGACCGCGGCAAGATAGCGGCTGCTATTCGCAAGGAGAGATGGATAATCGACCTCGAAGGTGGCTGCGAACCTGTGGTAATCGCGGAGCAACAAGGAGGGTTTCCCAGCCCCCTCGAAGCGCGGCCGGTGCCAGATGACTTCCTGCCCCTGAACCGACGCCAGATCCTGAGCCGTCAACGAGAGGACCACCTCGGCCTGTCCTGGCGCGGGCTTGACGGCCACGCGCAACGGGACCACCTCGGCCGCCGGGGGATCGCTTGGAAGCTGACGCGCCGTGCTGACGGCATACCCCTGCCCGACGGGATGCATGTAGCTACCCACGCGAACGGTCTTCCAGAGCGACGCCTGCCAGCCAGCGATCTCGGCCGCCAGAGCAGGGACATCCTTCTCGCTGGCTTTGTCCCAGCGGGCGCGAATCCCATCGAGCGGGTACGAGGGCGTTTTGTCGGTGAGGGCTTTCCAGAGGATCGCGAGGTATTTCGGGTTGAGATTCTCCCTGGCCGCCACCGCTTCAGGGGTGACGGTGCCGGCGCGCAGCGCGGTCCGGTGCCTGATCGTGGCGGAGAGATAGGGTTGAACCGGAAGCCGCCCCTCGCCTGCGGTGTGCCTCGCATAAAACTGCCGGAGCCGTTCGGTCATCTCATCGGTCCAGTCGCGCCGAGTCTTGCCCGGCGAGAAGCGGAAGCCGTCGGGCAGGAGAACGGCATGATCAGCGATCTCCTTGGCGGCGTTGAGATACTTGTTGAGCAGCGTGGGAGAGATATCGGTGAGCGCTTCCGCCGCGTTGGTGAACCCCTCGCCCGCCGCCCCGTCAGCGGGGAACTGCCGGGTCGGGCGCAGGTCCACTCCGGTGAGATCGCGAATCGTGCAATCATACTCGGCGTTACTGAGCCGCCGCAGAGGAACGTGCCCCGGATCCCCCGCACGAGCGCGCGCCTCCGCATCCAGCATCTGACGCGTCCAGGCGAGCAGCAGTTGTCGTTCTTGCTCGCTGGGCTGAGGTTTCTCTCGGGGCGGCATCTCACGTGCTTCGATCTGCTCGATCAGCTGCTGCCAGGGCTTGAGATCCTTGCGAATGTCCTCCAGAGAGGTAAACCGCTCCAGGTCGAGGCTCCCTTTTTTGCGTGTGGTCGAGTGACAATCGAGGCAGTACTTCTTGAGGAGCGGTTGAACGGTGGAGGGAAAGGCAGTTTTCGCATCGACAGCGGGCTTCTGGGCGGGGATGGTCCCCGATTTCTGCGCAGACAGAGTTCCGCCGAGCAGAAGGGCAAGCAGGCTCAACCCCGCGACGAGGCGCACCATTCTCCCCCGCGACGGCGATCGATGGTTGAAACTGCCCATGAAGGATCCTTTCTCGGTGGGGCGCTGGGAATGCAAGCGCGCTGATCCAGTGTTGTGGCAGGCGAGTCGTGCTGGAGGAAGAACTCGGGCAGGAAGCAGTCCGGCGAGGCGTGAAGCACGCACGTCTTGCCCCTGAGCTTATCAGCAAGTGCAGGAGAAATCAGCAGAAAAAGGAGGGCGAAATTTCCCCCCCGCCTCGGCGAGTCCTCGGGGTGATCTCAGAAAGTGCACGTTGGGCAGGTCTGCGCGTGTGCTGGAGCGTCGCCGAAGTGGAAAGCTCGCCAGAGTGGTAGATATAACCACAAAAATCAACAAGGGGTTGCAATCATTGAAGTGTGATTGCAACCCCTTGCAAGAGATACACCTGGCAGGGCTCGAACCTGCAACCTTCGGTTCCGTAGACCGATGCTCTATCCAGTTGAGCTACAGGTGCTCGGGGACGTAGTTCACTATAGAAGTCCCCCGCGTGAGTGTCAACGCCCCAATTCTTGACATCTTTTTCCCTTCGCGGCTGTTTCGCCCTCTCTGGATGATTGGCCGGGACGACGTTAGCGGTTTGTCGCTTCAGGGCGACCCCCCCTGTCGTGCCAGCGTCAGCGATCTTGCTTCCTCTGCCGGCGCTCCCTCTCCGCAAACCGCAGGCAATTGTCGCCGCTCGTTTGACGCCCTTTGTTTCGCGGGGAAGACTGTCAGTACGACTATCCACTAGGCACCGCGTCAGGAGGATGTTGCCGTGCTGTTTCGTTCCCGCCGACTTTGGGCTCTCGCCCTTGGTCTGTGTACCTCATCCCTCGCGATGGCTCAGGAGCCACCGCGCCTGGGGTTTGATGATAGCCAGGCGGCTGTCTTCAAACCGCTCTCCGATAACCAGCAGATGGCCAATGCGATCGCTGCTCGCCTCAAGCAGAGTGGTCAGCTGCGCGGTTACTCCATCAACGTCACTTATGCCGGTGGTTCCGCGGAAGTCAGCGGAACCGTTGCCGATCAACCACAAAAGGAAGAAGCCCTGCGCATCGTCCAGGGAACTCCTGGGGTGGAACGTGTGCTCGATCGGTTGCTTGTTGGCACTGGCCCTTCCATTCAGCGCGTGCAGGTGACGCTCCCTCCACCGGCGTCGACGAATCCACTCCTGGGGGGCGCCCCGACACTGGGACAAGGGGACCAGAATCCCGGAACCGGGGCTCCCGGAACCGGGCCGACTCTCGGCAACCCCACGCCGGGCGGCAACACTCCCCCCGCGACGGGAACCGGCAGTGGCGCGCCGGGCGGACTCCCCGAGCCGATGCCGATTTTCCAGGCTCCTCCCGGGGCGCCGAACTCGCTCAATCCGCCCGTGATGCCTCCCTACGCCTGGCCCTCGTTCGCCCCGTACAATAACTTTTCCCGTGTCGCTACGCCTCTGGCCTACCCTTATAACGCCTGGCCCTATATCGGCCCGGTGTATCCGTTCCCGAAGGTGCCGCTTGGATGGCGCTCGGTGAAACTGGAGTGGCAGGACGGCTACTGGTGGTTTAGCAAGGTGGCAAACAAGCACGATTGGTGGCGTCTTCGCTACTGGTGAGATGCCCTGCTCGCTGCGGCTGCCAGAGAGCTTCCCTTTCGTCACCCCCTGGGAGGTTCTCTGGCGGTCCTCTCGCCCAGCCGGTCTCGTAACCGGCCAACCGGGCCCACGTCAAGCACGTCCTCTCCAACAATCACATGACAACGATACGCCCCCCAGTCCCGCCTCCATCGGACATCGACCCCCGCACTTTCCCTGCAGTAGGCCGGCAAGATCAAAGTCTCGGCATTCCTCAGATAGCATGGAAGCAGTGGAGTTCTCCCCCAGCGTAGCCCAGGATGCCAGTGCCCCTGCACATGCTTCCCCGCCTGAACCACTCCCTCGCCATGGACCACCACCCAGTCGTCAATCACAAACCCTGCCTCGTGAAAGGGCAGCCCATCCCTGCCACGTTGCCAGCCTCGATCGTGATTCCCCGGGACCACCGCCAGCAGTTGCAGGCGATGCTCGTGCAGCCAGTCCTGCAGGGCCACCGCCAGTTGTGCACTGTACCCGGCCTCGAAGAGATCTCCCGCAATCACCAGCTTGCTCACTCCGTGCCGGTGCAGTTCGCGTAATAGCGGAGCGAGCACCTCCGCACAGCTGCGGCAGGGAACCGAGTCCCCTCCGCGCCGCCGGGCCTCGGCGTAGCCCAGATGCAGATCGGCGACCACCGCCACCCGGGCGGACCGATAGATCGCCACCCGACCCGGAGTCAAGAGCCACGCATCCATCGATCATTCCCCTGACGGTGAAGCATTTCGGCTTTGAGCAATAAGTTGCGCCCTTGTCAAAACCGGAAAACCCGGCTCCAACGGCGTCCTCGTCCGACTCCGTAAAGTATACTCGCAGTAGATTACTCGACGGCACCCTGATTGAGCCGCCTGCGAACATCCAGGGTGATTCGGCGAAACCCCTGCCTTCTGACCGCGAAGCGCCCCGGCTGGACCTGCACAGGGGCGGTGTGCTGGTCAGCTACCTACCTCGTGCGGGGAGCAATCCAGGATGCAGAGAATGGTGCCCATGATCGATCATCACTCCCACGGCCATCTTGAGCCCACTGGCCTCACCTGTCTGGATTACCGTCCGACCCCCGGCAAGGACTCGTTTTTACAGGGGTTGCTCGAGTCGGAGCTGGTTTCACACGAGGATTGGGAGCAACTTCCCATTGTCCTTCGCGAGCGCTTGTGCGAAGCGGACGACAGCGAGTTGCTTGATCATCTGGTTGAGGAAGGGTTGCTGACCGATTACCAGCGCGGGCGAATCCGCGCGGGGACAACCTTTGGCCTCATCATGGGCAACTACCGGGTGTTGGATCGGCTCGGCGCCGGCGGGATGGCGGTCGTCTTCAAGGCGGAACACCTGGTGATGCGCCATCAGGTCGCCATCAAGGTATTGCCGATAACGGGCGAACATGATCCTCGGGTGCGCACGCGGTTTGCTGCCGAGATGCGCATTGTCGCGCAGTTACGCCATCCCAACATCGTTGCCGCCACCGATGCCGGTCAGATTCTCGGCCCCCCCCCCGACCAGACCATGCTGACGTACATGGTCATGGAATATGTGCCGGGCCAGGATCTGGAAGAGATGATTCGTCTGCAAGGACGACTGCCTCCGGCTCGTGCCTGCAGTTTTATCCACCAGATCGCCTCGGCGCTCGTGGAAACAAGCAAGTTTAATCTGATTCACCGCGACATCAAACCCTCCAACATCCTTGTCACTCCGGAAGACCAGGCCAAGTTGCTGGACTTTGGGCTGTCGCAACGTCACGATCACCGTCTGACCGAACCGGGGACCGTTCTGGGCACCATCGATTACATGGCCCCGGAACAGGCCAGGGACGCCAGCAAGGTCGATATCCGGGCGGATATCTATGGGTTGGGTGGCACTCTCTTCTGGTGCTTGACCGGCCGCTTGCCCTTCACCGGCAGCGGTAACGTGGCCGAGATGCTGATGCGACGGCTGATCCAACCGCCGCCCTGTGTCCGTGATTACGCGCCCGATGTGTCGGCAGAATTGTCCGCCGTTGTCTCCAAGATGATGGCGACCCAGCCGGAAGATCGCTATCCCGAGCCGCGCGCCGTCATGCGTGCACTCCTCCCCTTCTTGCGCCCCGATTCGCTGGAATATGCCCCCGCCATCAACCTGGGCAGTCACCTGGATCGAGTGATCGTGCCCCGGTCGCGCAATGAGAACGAGGGCCATCGGATCCTTATTGTCGATGATGAATCAAGCATCCGGCAGCTGTGCAAGCAGATTCTCTCCGGCACCCAGATCATCTGCCACGAGGCGGAGAACGGGCCCCACGCCCTGGAAATGGCGAACCAAACCGCCTACGACGTGATCCTCCTGGACATCCAGATGCCAGGCATGTCCGGGATCGAGGTGCTCAAGCGACTGCGCGAGCGTTTCCCAGGCGCTTATACCAAAATTATCCTCTTCTCCGGCCAAACCACCTCTGACCTCATGGCCGAGATGCTCCTGACCGGCGCGGATGATTTTCTGACCAAGCCTTTTAGCCTGATCCAGCTGCGCAGCCGGGTCCACGCCGCCCTGCGTCTGAAAGAGGCTCAGGATCGCTCCAGTCAGCTGGCGCAGCACCTGGCCATCCTCAACGCGGAACTGGAACGCAACCTCTCCAACCGCGATAGTGATACCGTCGCGGTTCGCAACGCTCTGATCCTCGCCCTGGGACGCCTGGTGAAACAGCGGGATACCGAGGGAGCCGGGCACATGGCGCGCATGCAGCTGTACTGCCGGTGCCTGGCGCAGCATGCCGCCAGCGTGACTCCCTTCTCGGCCACGATCACCCCGGCGTTCATGGAGTTGCTCGATTCCTGCTCGCCCCTGCACGACATCGGCAAAATTGGACTCCCCGACCACATTCTTCTCAAGCCCGGCAAACTCCTCCCCGAGGAGCGCATCCTGATGCAAACCCACACCCAAATTGGTGCGGATACGCTTCAGGAAGTGCTGCATGTTTATCCACAAGCAGGGCCGTTCCTGCAGATGGCGATTGATATTACCCGCCACCATCACGAACATTTTGATGGATCAGGCTATCCCGACCGGCTGAGCGGAAATGCCATTCCCCTGTCAGCCCGGATCGTGACGATTGGCGATGTCTACGATGCGCTGCGTTCGCGTCGGGCCTACAAACCGGCCCTCTCCCACACCACCACGCTGCAATTGATGAGCGAAACCTGCACAGGGCAGTTCGATCCGGCTCTGTTCAAGGTGTTTCTCAACTGTGCGTCCGGCTTTGAGAAAATCTTCGCCGAGCATCCCGATTAGCCGTTGTTGACGGCTGGAAGGGACGAGAGGTTGGCTTTCTCCGCATGAAACCGGGCTCCTCGGCGACGTGGATGGCTTCCACCTCGCCGGGGAGCGTTCCTTTCTGCTAGACTTCCCACCCCTTGCGGTAGTTCCGTTTCACCCACTGGTTCACTTCAGGAATGTTGGTGCACTCCATTTTGGTGACATCCCACTCCAGTTTCTTCCCCGTGCCTGCTCGGCTCGCCAGCACTCCGCTCAGGATGAATTCGGTGAATGGCCCGGAAACGTTGAAGTTGGAACTTGCGGGTTCCCCGCCCTTGCAAGCAGCCAGGAAATCTCCTTTCACCCCGTGCTTGGAGCGCGGAATCTTCTGCGCGGGGCGCGGGAACTGTGCATGCTTTTCCTTCGGGAGAATGCGGGGATTGTCGCCGTAGGTGCCAGTGAACATGTAGCCCTTCTCACCCACGTAGAGCGTTCCCCCTCCAAACGATTCGCCAAACTGCTTCTCCAGGTCCTTGACCAGCTTGGGCCAGGCATTGTCATAGGAGTGCACCTTGAGGGCAGGCATGTCGGCGCGTGCTGGAAAGTCCCAGCAAATGTGATTGTTTTGCGGAAACATCTCGCTGCTGCCGGGCGTCTGCGCCAGCGTCTCGATGCTGAATTTCTTCGCTTCCGCAAGTTTCATCGACCAGAACACGCCATCGAGAACGTGGCAGCCCATATCGCCCAGGGTGCCTGTGCCAAATTCCACCCAGGAACGCCAGCTGAACGGGTGCAGACCGTCGTGATACTCACGCAGGCGGGCCGGTCCAAGCCATTCGTCCCAGTGTACGCCCTTGGGGACTTCCTTCCCTTTGGGACGTCCCCCCGTACCGCCAAAATTGCGGCTCATCAGGCTGTGAGTTTCCGTCACCTTGCCGATCGCCCCCGCCCAGAGGTACTCGCACAACAGGCGATACCCCTCGCCGCTATGGCCCTGGTTGCCCATCTGAGTCGCGACCTTGTACTTGCGTGCCGATTCGGTCAGCTTGCGTGCTTCATAAATGCACCACGTCATCGGCTTTTCCACGAAGACATGCTTCCCCAGTTCAATCGCCCGAATGGCCGCGGGCGCATGGTGATGATCGGGGGTAGCAATCAGGACCGCATCGAGGTGCTTGTGGCATTCGTCGAACATCCTGCGGTAGTCGCTGTAGGTCTTGAAGTCGCTCGCCGACTTCTCGACCTTCTTCCCTGCCTCGGCGAGTCGTTTGTCATCGATCTCAACCAGGGCAACGAGCTTTTCTCGGGCCGCCAGGCCGGGATTGCCTCCCCCCTGCCCTCCACAGCCAATGACCGCGATGCGCAACTTCTCCGTGGCGTCCCGGGCCGAGAGAATGTTGGGCAACCCAAGGAGTGGACTCCCGGCTGCCAGAGCCGCCCCCTGCTTCAGAAAGCCACGACGTGTTGTCATTGGTCTGTTTCCTTGCTGCACGAGTGAGATTCCGCCCCTCTTCCGGTTTCGCACCGGAGCGAGCACCAATCGGGTTGGATTCCAAGGACTCCTCGGAACTCCCTGGTTGTACTTTGTTCGGCCGAGGTTGTCACGCGAAAAGCAAGGCGAGACGAGGACGAAGGTTGGTCGGAAACGAGGCCGAAACGCCATCGGCTTCACGCCCCCAGGTTCGGCTCAGTCCGAAGCGCAAATGCAGCCCATGCCGCTGGTCCGCACAGCAGGTGTGCGATCCGGGCTCACCAGGAGCAGACGGCGGCTAGCGTTCCCGTTCCACGACCAGCAGGGTGACGTCGTCGACAGGATCCTGATCATCGAGGAAGGCGTCCAGTTCCGCCAGAATGTGTTCCTTCACCTGCTCCGCTCCCTGGTCCGCCACCGCCTTGAGGGCCTTATCCAGGCGTTCGGTGCCAAAACTCTGCCCGTCGGCATTGATCGCCGCGGTCAACCCATCGCTGTACAGCACCAGGAGATCGCCCGGAGCCAGTTCCGCCCATTTGCGATGGTAAGAAGAGCTTGCCTCCATCCCCAGGGCCAGTCCCGAAGCTCCGCTGACCGGCTCCACGCAGCCCGCCGCGGCGTTCCAGTGCCGCGGCAAAGGATGCCCCGCGTTGGAATAGTAGAAACTCCCGTCGATGGGATCGAGTACTCCACAAAAAGCAGTCACGTACTGCTCTTCCAGCGAGTTCTCCGCGAGCACCTTGTTCAGATGGCCAAAGAGGATATGCGGAGGTTGCAACACGGGGTGGCGCACCGGACAGAAGGGCAGTTTCTCTTCCCCGGTGCTGAGGGGACAGGCATGCAGGACGACCCGCATCATCGCAATCAAGGCCGTCGAGGGAGCCCCCTGATCGCTGGCATCGGCGATCAACAGGGATAAACGCCCATCGGGGAGCGGGATGAAATCGTAGTAGTCGCCCCCGGGCCATTTCCCCACCTGATAATGGACCGCAATCTGCCATCCGTCGCGCTGCGGCAGATGCCGTGGCAATAAATGGCGTTGTAACTCGCCGATACAGTGCAGTTGGCGCAGCATCTCTTGCATGGATCCGCCCCCTTTCTGAGGCGTTTTTCCTGCATTTCCTGCGCCAGAGTTCCCTTCACGCGCTCCCTCCCCTTGGATTCTCAGCGGTTTTGAAAGAGCAGCGGAGCAAACTCCCCGAGATACCTGCGCCACACTGGCCAGCTGTGATTGCCCTCGGTGACCCGATAGGTGTGGGGAATCTGCTTCTCTTTAAGGACTTTTTCCATCTCTTCAGTCGGCTTCAAGAGCACGTCATCCTTGCCAATGGCGATCCACAACAGTCGCACCTTCTTGCTCAACTGGGGATCGTTGATCGCCGCTGCCAGGTTCTTGGCCGGATCGGCGACATACCCGCTCATTGCGCCGATCCAGGCGAAGCGATCCCGCTGAGTTAACCCGACACCGAGCGCCTGGCGCGCTCCCATGGAGAGCCCCGCAATCGCGCGATGCTCCGCATCCGCCTGGACCCGGTAGGTGCGTTCGACCAGAGGAATGACCTCGTTCAGCAGATCCTTCTCAAATGCCTCGCCAGCCCGTCCCCGGTTTTCGGAGCCGGGCGGCAGGGCATGGCCGTCGGGCATCACGATCAGCATCGGCCTGGCCTTGCCCTGAGCAATCAGATTGTCCAGGATGAGGTGGGCGCGTCCCAGTTCGGTCCAGGTCGCCTCGTTGTCCCCACTGCCGTGCAGGAGATAGAGAACCGGATAACGCGTATCTTTTTTCTGCTCATAACCCGGCGGAGTGTACACCCGCAGCCGGCGCACCACTCCCAGTGCCCGCGAGCGATACTCATGGAAATGCACAGTTCCGTGTGGCACCTCCTGATAATCGTGCAGCAAGGGTGGATTCCCAGGGATGTCGAGTATGCTGGTGCTCGACGAACGCTGCGGTTTCAGCCGCGGATTGAGCGGATCGGTAATCCGCAGTCCATCGACCACGAAGCCATAGCCGTAAAGCTCCGGCTTCAGAGGCCCCACGGTCACGCTCCAGACGCCGTTCTCCTCGCGTTTCATCTCCCTGGTGCCAATCGCAAGCTCCCCGCTTACCTTGACCTGCCTGGCCCCGGGAGCTCGCAGCCGAAAGGTCACGGTGCGATCGGCGTGGATTTCGGGGGACACGAGCGCCATCGGCTGGCTCGCCGGCGGCTTTTGCTTCGCCGGCTGAGTCGCCACGGCCCGAGAACACAGCATCGCTCCCAGCAGGAGAGCAACAAGGGCATGCGAGCGTTTCATGGTGGTGATCTGCACAGGGAACAGAGCGAGCGAACGAGCACGTCTGGGTATTCTAATCGCCTCTTCCTCCCCGCGACAGAGATTCCTCCGCGCGAGGAACGAAGTGCAAAACGTATCTCCCTGGGCAGGCGGCAGCTGCGACGGTGCCTGGATTCGCGTGCAGCCCCGTCCGAAGAATCACTGTGCAGGGCACACCCTTTGCTCTCTTGCAGGAAGGGTTCGTCATTGTGTGAACCGCTCTCTGCGCGGGAGAGATCACATCCTGGCTGCTCCTGTCTGAAAGGAGGACGCCATGTTGACCACCTTGAGTATCTTGAAAGCCGATGTCGGCAGCATCGGCGGCCACGTCACCCCCGGCAAACGATTGCTCGACACGATCAGTCGCCATGTCGCCAAGGGGCTGGATGAACTCCTCAGCGATTACTTCGTCGGCGCGACGGGAGACGACATCGCCATTCTGATGGTTCATCCGCGCGGGGTGGGCGACGAGGAGATCCATCGGCTGGCCTGGGAAGCCTTCAAGGAGGGGACCGCACTCGCCCATGCACAGGGCCTCTACGGGGCAGGGCAGGATTTGCTCGTGGATGCCTTTAGCGGCAACGTCAAGGGAATGGGGCCAGCGGTGGCCGAGATGGAATTCGAGGAGCGCCCCAATGAGCCGTTTCTGATGTTCATGGCCGACAAGACCGAGCCGGGTGCCTACAACCTGCCGCTCTACCTGGCCTTTGCCGATCCGATGAACACCGCGGGCTTGCTCCTCAGCCCGGAAATCACCAAGGGATTTCGCTTCACCGTCATGGATGTGGGCTATGTCCAGGGGGATCGTATCATCGAGTTGACCACCCCGGAGGGACTGTACGACCTGGCGGCCCTGTTGCGCGACAACGATCGCTTTGTGGTGGAGGCGATCCACAGTCGCCACGATGGCGAACAGGCAGCAGTGGTTAGCACCACGCGACTGCACAACATCGCTGGCAAATATACCGGCAAGGACGACCCGGTCATGCTGGTGCGCGTGCAGAAGAACTTCCCCGCCACGGGAGAGATTCTCGCCCCCTACGCCATCGCGCACTATGTGGGTGGCTTTATGCGCGGCAGCCACATCGGCCCGCTCATGCCCGTGACCCGGAGCACGGGGTGCAGCTATTTCGATGGTCCGCCCATCGTCAGCTGCCTGGGGTTCTGTGTGAAAAACGGCAAACTGACCGAGGCGACCGACCTCTTCGCTCATCCCTTCTGGGACACGGTGCGAACGCGCGCCGCCGAGAAGGCGATCGAGATTCGTCGACAGGGCTTTTCGGGACCGGCAATGCTGCCCTACAGCGAACTGGAATATGGCGGCATCGTGCACATCCTGAAGAGACTGGAAGCGCGCTTCCACGTTCGTCCCGCGGCGCACCCTGCCGAGGCCGTCCTGGCCTGATTGTGGCACCAGCCGAGGTTGACGCCTCCCTCCCGAGGCCTGCGTAACGGGCGGGCCTCGGATTCGCTTCCGCGCTCAGATAATCCCGTGCAAGGGCCCTCCCGGGGCACCCAGGCGATCCACCCGTTGGCTCACCGCGCGATCCTCCACCAGAGGAGGCGCGTGATGCGGTTTGATCCGGGCGTCGATCACCAGCGCTCCTTCACACCCCCAGTGCTTGTGTTTGATGAACGCGCCAATGCCGTCGAGATCGACCGCCGGATTGGCGCGCGTGAAGACCACCCACAGAAAGTTGTTCATCGTGGCCGCGGTGAACGCGCTCTCATCCACCAGAACGACCAGCGGGAACTGGTTGATCGCATCGGTCGGCCGAAACGCAGCACAAAAGTGCGCGAGAGTGGCTTCGCGGGGCGTCTGCACCGCCAGTACCCCGGGAAGGCAGATGCGCGGCTCGCTGAACCCGTCGGGAAGAAAGAACCCGTCGGGAAGCACCGTGGGGAGGATGCGTCGGCGTGGCCCTGCGGCCGCCAGCACCACCTTCGACCCCTCGTTCAATCCCGTGCCGCTGTAATCCAGGGTATCGATGGTGGTACACGTCTGAAAATGCAGATCCGTCCGCCAGTCGATGCGTTCCAGAAGATGACTAAAGAACTCGCCAATGTCGTGAATATCCAGCTGAGGGTTATCCTCGTGGGCGACGATCAGCAGGAATTTCGCCAGAGACAATTGCCCCTGACCAAGGATGGCGTTGGCGATCGTCAGCAATTCCTGGGGTTTGCGCTTCGCGGCGTAGGGCACATAGCGCTCGCTGCCAATGGCGAGCAGGAGCGGATGCACGCCAGCCGCATCGACCGCATGAACCGCGTGAACCCCGGGCAGCACGGTGGGAATGATCGGCCCGGTCAGCTCGTGAATGATCTCGCCAAAACAGGTATCCTCCTGCGGGGGACGTCCCACCACCGTAAACAACCAGATCGGATCGGGACGATGATAGACACGCTCGACCTGAAGGACCGGAAAGGGATGCGCAAGGGAGTAATACCCCAGGTGATCGCCAAACGGTCCCTCAGGGAGTTGTTTCTCCGGGTCGACCGTTCCGGTGATGACAAAATCAGCATCGGCAAAGAGCGGCAAGGGCGGAACCAGGTCCGCGGCACTCGGTTGGCCCGCCACCAGCCGAACGCGCCGTCCCCCGAGTGCCCCGGCGAACGCCAGTTCAGGCAAGCCTTCTGGCAACGGCATCACAGCGGCCAGGGTCAGAGCGGGCGGCCCCCCCACGCTTACATGCACCCGCAAGGGCACTCCCTTGCGCAGCGCCCGGGCATGATGCACGCCGATGCCGCGATGAATCTGATAGTGCAGGCCAATCTGTCGATCCGGAAGATACTCGTTGCCACTGAGCTGCACGCGATACATCCCCAGGTTGGAGGCGCGCCAGCCGGGGCGCTCGACATCCTCGGTATAAACCTGGGGAAGAGTGATAAAGGGTCCGCCATCGCGCGGCCAGCTTTGCAATGCCGGTAACTGGCTGATCGTCGTCTGATGCGCGAGAATGGGTCCGCTCGACACAAAGCGCGGGCGCATGGTCCAGGCGGCCGCGGGAACATCTCGATAGCGCCAGGGCCGCTTCCAGAAGACGGCAGGATCCACCTTCAATTCCACCAGGTGACGCACCGCCTCCAGCGTATCGCGAAAGAGAAAGCGCGTGCGCGCCAGGGTGCCAAAGAGGTTGCTGACCATGGGAAAGCGACACCCCTTGACGCGCGCGTAGTAGATTGCGGGTCCGCCCGCCTGGTACACGCGCCGATGAATCTCGGCCGCCTCCAGATAGGGATCGACTTCCTGCTCCAGACGGATCAACTGTCCCGTCCGCTCCAGGTCCTCAACGCAGGCACGCAAACTGCTGTACCCCATGCCTCCTCCGCGGGTTCTGAAAGACACCTCGCCGTGCCAGATCCGTAGGCTTTCCTCTTTTATCAGTAGGCGCTTGCGTCGCCGCGAGTAGCAGGAGTCGGCTTTTCATCGCTTCCTGCATCTGGTATAAGACCCGTCCGACACATGCTGGCCCAGTGATCCTCCCTCGCGGCTGTCGATTCGCTGCATGCTCGTTACTTCGTGGAACAGAGATATCGACGGAAGAGCAATCGCCTGGCGCGCCAGGGATTCCCTGTCCGTCGCACCCTCCCGGAACAGGTGTTAACATGGACGAACTGGTTCAACCGACCAGGGTACTTGGCCTTGTCGGACCGGATTTGTCGGCAATTCCCGAGGGATTTTATCCCCTGAGCATGGTTCTGGAAGCATCCGGCGCCTGCATCGATCTTGCGCGGCCCGACATGATTGTCGGTCGCCACAGCGAGGCCGATATCCGGCTCCCCTTGCCCGACGTCAGTCGGCGGCACTGTCGCTTCTTCTTCCGGGAAGGGAAATGGTATGTCCGCGATCTGAAAAGTCTCAATGGCGTCTTTGTCAATGATCTCCCCGTGGATGAGGTCCCGGTTCAGGTTGGCGATCGCGTGCGCATCGGCGGCTTTGTCTTTCTCCTTCAGCCCGGCGCTGCCCCCGAGATGACCATGACGCACCCCGAATCGCAGACGCTGTTGTATCGCATCTTCCGCGCCATGCCTCATGCTGGGGGGGAAATGCCGCAACGCAAGGCGTCCTGAGAGCTTCGTCCGTTCGCGGTGGCAGGTGAAACTGGAAGAAATTCCCTCTCGTCTCCGGAGACGAGTCCCCCCTGCCCCCAGCGCGTCCGTTTAGGAGGACTTTCCCTCTCGCCCCACTCGTGAGCAGAAAAGGAGTTGTGCCGATCCTCCCGTGTGCAGGGTTGCCCAGGTTCCCCGGTCGCGGTCCGCGAGCGGTGCTTTCGCTACTGCTTGCTTCCGCACGTCGCCGATGATAGCTGTGCGCTTAACAGCCTTGCCTGAATACCCAGCAGCTCCGTCACGCGGGAGACAGCGGCATGTTCACCTTCCTTGGACGTCTGGCAACTGGTCACCCCTGGAAGATCTGCGCTGCCTGGATTCTCTTTGGTCTGTCCTTAACCCTTATTGCGCCACGCTGGGAAACACGCGCCCAGGACGACGACATCCGTTTCCTCCCCGCCTATTGCCCCAGCGTGCGCGGGTATCGCCTCCTGGAACAGGCCTTCCCCCAGGATGTCTACGCAAGCCGGGTAATCTTTGCCGTCGAACGTGCCAATGATCCGCTGACGACGCAGGACATGGAACTGATCGACGCCATGGTCGCCGATCTGAACGAGCTCCGCCAGGCAGAGCCCGACCTGCAGATTGGCCGCATCCATTCCCATCGCGATCCGTACATCGGCAAACGCCTGCTCAGTCACGATGGCAAGTGTGCCCTGATCCAGGTGGCGCTGGGGACGCCGTATCTGGCGCTGAAAACCCGCGCCACGGTCGATCGCTGTGAGGAATGCCTGCAGCGCCGCATGGCCCAGGTCGGAGGAGCAAATCTCCCACAGGTGCATGCCACCGGCCCGGCCGGGGTGGGGCGCGATCTGCTCACTGCCAGCGCCGACAGCCTTGATCACACCACGATCGCCACCATCATCCTTGTCGTGGGGATTCTGCTCCTGGTTTATCGCGCCCCGTTGCTGGCTCTGGTTCCACTGATCAGCATCGCCATCTCGGTATGGGTGGCACTCAAGTTACTCGCCCTGTGCACCCTGATTCCTGGATTCTACCTGGTCAACGTGAGCCAGATCTTCGCCATCGTGATGCTGTACGGAGCGGGGACCGACTATTGTCTCTTCCTGATCAGCCGGTATCGCGAGGAGTTGATGGAGGGGCAAACGCAGGAGCGCGCTCTCAGTCGCTCCGTCGGCAAGGTGGGCGGAGCGCTGGCCGCCAGCGCTGGTACGGTCATCTGTGGGCTGGGGTTGATGGGGCTGGCCGAGTTCGCCAAGGTGCGTTGTGGCGGACCGGCGATCGCTCTGAGTCTGGCCGTGGCCCTCGCCGCCTCGTTGACCCTCACCCCGGCTCTGCTCCGTCTGCTGGGGAAGGCGGTCTTCTGGCCAGTGGGAACGCCGCGCCGCCAGCTCCCCTGGGAAGCGCGCGAAACCATCTGGTGCAAACTGAGCCGCTGGGTGGTCGCCCACCCGCTGTGGATCTGGGCCACGGCCGTGCTCGTTCTCCTTCCTCTGGCGATCCTGGGGTTGCAAGTGAAGGCCAACTATCGGGCCACCGGAGAACTTGCCCCCACTTCCAGCAGTGTGGAAGGGCTGCATGCCATCCAGCGCCACTTTACCCCTGGGGAGACCGGCCCCATCACCGTCCTGCTCGAATCCACCCAGGACTGGACCACCCCCGCAGGGCAGGCCTACCTGGCCCATCTCAGTCAGGGGTTTGCACGCCTGGACAACGTCGCCGAGGTGCGCAGTCTCACCCAGCCTCTTGGTGTCCCGGAGAAGAGCCCCCCGCTCCTCCGCGAACAACCTTCCCTGGGCGGACCTCAGCAAGGAAACCTCCTCGCCGGATTGTTCAAGAAGGTTCAACGTGGGATGAGCGACGCCGTCGAGCAGCAGACGCAAAAGGTGTCGCGCCAGTTTTATCTGGCCGATCTCCCAGCCAACGAACAGGAACCGGCCCGCCATGTGACGCGCCTGGATCTGGTTCTCAAGACCGATCCCTTCGACCCGGCCAGTGTGCCCACGCTTGATGTGATCCAAACCTGGCTGCAGGAGGAACTGCCGCGCACCAGCGCATCGTTCGGCGAGGTGCGCAGCGAATGCTACGGAGTGACGGTGAGTTCACGGGATCTGGCTCAGGTCACGGAACGCGATCGCACGCGCATCAATGGGCTGGTGCTGACAGGGATCTTCCTGATCCTCCTCATCCTGGTGCGCCGACCCTGGCTGGCGGCCTATCTCCTGGTCACGGTGCTCCTCAGCTACTACGCCACCCTGGGAGCGACGACTCTGGTCGCCACCTGGTGGCATCACCGGCCTCTGGGCGAGGTGGACTGGCGTGTGCCATTCTTCCTCTTCACCATCCTGGTCGCAGTGGGGGAGGACTACAACATCCTGCTGATGACGCGCGCGGTCAAGGAACGCAAACGGCATGGCGCCGCGGAAGGGATTCGCCGAGCCCTGGCGCGCACCGGTGGCACCATCACCTCGTGTGGGTTGATCATGGCAGGAACGTTTGCCACGCTGATGCTCGCCGGGCTGGGGACGTTGATCCAGATTGGTTTTGCCCTGGCCTTTGGGGTGCTGCTCGATACCTTCCTGGTACGACCGTTCCTCGTTCCAGCGTTCACCTTGATGGTCTGGCGAGGCCAGGAACCGGCCCCGGCGGAGGAGAAGATCTATCGTTTCCCAACCGCCCCAGGAAGGCACCAACGCCGGGCTGCCTGACGACGTGAAGGGGGCGCGCAGCAGAACAAGGGCCGTGATCTTCCTTCGCCGGGGGAAGATCACGGCCCTTGCTGGTGAATGCTCGCGGCGGGCTCAGGAAGCAGGTTGAGCCGGAGGGGCCTTCTTCTTCTCGTTGAGTTTCAGCGCCAGTTGCGACTTCTTGCGGGCAGCCATGTTGCGATGGATAATGTTCCGCACCGCCGCCTTGTCCAGCTTCTTGACGCAGACGACAAACTGCTCCTGCAATTGCTCGGCAGTGCCGTTCGCATGGACGTCCATGAATTTCTTGATCATCGTCTTGATGGTTTTCTTGACCATGCGGTTGTGCAGACGACGCTTCTCGCTCTTGCGAATATTCTTTTTGGCGCTACGAGTGTGCGGCATGCGATCGATCCTCGGCTCTGATGCTCCCGACTCAGACCATCGAAACTCTCTTTATAGATTGGAGCGAGCGCGCTGGCAAGGGAGTTATCGGTTCGGCTCGGTTGCCTTCGCCTGTTCCAGCCGTTGCTGCCACTCGTCGAGCAGACGCCCAATCTCGCGATAGGCGAAATCGAGGTTTGCCAGTTCATGGGCCACGTCCACGGCATGTTGCAAATCGCCAGTCTCGGCCGATCCACTGGCCAGCTGAAAGAGAACATCCTTGCGCACGGCGTCCTCGGTCAGAGGCAGCAGGTGGAGCGCTTCCTCGAAGTTGCGTCGCGCCAGACGCCAGTTATTGCGCGTCTTGAAACAATGTCCCAGCCAGAGTAACGCCCGCCACTGATGCCGGGGATCCGAGCGCGTCGCCTGCAATTCCTTGATCGCCTCATCGACCTGCCCAGCCCGGAGCAGGCGCACGCCCAGTTCAAAGCGATAGGTCATATCGGCAGGGTAGCGATCCGATTTGAGGCGGTACAGTTCCAGTTCGCGCGTGTTGATTTCCTTCAGCAGGCGAATGCGAATCTTGCGTAACTCGGGATCTTCCTCGTCGCTCCGGAGCTTCTCCTCGGTGAGAAGGAGATTCTGACGAAACGGTTCGATCTCCAGATCCGCCAGTTCGGTGCTGATCTCGAAGCTGTTGCCTGTCGGCGCCAGTCCCTGCTGCAAGACCGTGCGCGCCTGCTCCCACGGGTTGGCCTTGCGATAGTGCGCAGCCAGTTGAAGATAAGGATTGGGATTGGTGGGATCGGCGTGGAGCCGTGCCAGCAGCGGAGCCGCCTCCCGTGCCACGCGCTCCTCCGCCGGGGTGGTTTCGCGCGCCGGGGCCTCGTTCGTCGAGTGCTCCGGCGCGGCGGTCTGTTTGCGTGCTTCGCGTTGCCGCACCGGTTTATGCGTGTCCGACTCGCTCCGCGCCTCGCGTTTGGTCGGCGCGGGCGTCGTTCCAACGGCCGCCTCGTACTGCCCCCGCACAATCGTCTCGTTGGCAGCCAGGTCCTTCGCCTTGGTCATCGCTTCGGGATCATGCGGATGGGCCTTTTTGACCAGTTCCCACAACGCGATGGCCTGGGCGAAGTTGCCTCGGCGTTCGTACAATCGCGCCAGGGCGCGATTGACGTGGAGATCCTGCGGGGCTTTCTGGCGTGCCTGCTCCAGCATCCAGATTGCCAGGTCGAGCAGGCCAAGGGTCTCGGCCGCCTCGGCCATGTCCATCTGCACCCCGACATCCCAGGGATTGCGCATCAGGACCTGTTCGCCCAGTTCCAGCACCATCAGATATTCGCGATCGCTTTTCGCTTTTTTGATCTTGCCCCGCGTCCAGATGGTGGTCAGCCAGGCGAGCCGACTGCCGCGCATGTTGTTGCGATATTTGAGCTTCTGGGTGCGACGCAGGGCCTGACGATAGATGAGGTTTGCGGGATCGAACTTGCAACAACTCAGCAGCAGACGGATCCCATAATCGTGATTCCCCGTCGCAATCACCTGGTTGGCACGATCAAATTGACCGGCCGCAATACGACGGTGCTCGGGAGACGGGGGCGGTAAGATGGAGTGATCAGGCTCGGCCATCGGCGCGGTTCCAGGGAGAGTCTCTCGCAACGACCTCACCTGAGATAGCTTATCAACCCCCAGCGGCAATTCAAGACGCCACCTCCCCGGTTAAGGGGGCTCCCACCCAGCTTACTTTTGCAGAATCAGCTTGTTGCGCCGTGTAAGCCGCAGGCGATAGTGAACCCCCTGGTGCTCGATCCAGATTTCGCGCTGGCCTTGCAGGAGTTCCTGTGCTGAAACCACCGGGGGCGCGGCAGGCGGACGTTCCTGGGGCAGGGCCTCGTCGCTGGGGGGGCTGTCGGTCATACGCCACCTCGGTCAATCCAGAATGGGTGCTTTCCTGGCACCATTCTTATTGCTATTGAGATTCAATGTCAATAGCATTCTCTTTACTGACTCCCCTGCTCCGGACGATTCTCTGTTTGCCATTCGCCCGGGACGCTGCCCATAATCAGGGTCAGTCCCCCCGAGCACCTGGCCCTTCACCCCGAGGAGATGTCTCAATGCACCGACTGCTGTATCCGATGATCACCCTTCTTGGGCTGGCCTCCGCCGCGCCGGCCCATTTCATCTGGTTGCTCCCCGATTCGGGCAAGTCGGGAGAGAACCCCACGGTCCGCCTTGTTTTCAGTGATCAGCTGGCCCCTGACGACGCGGATCTGCTCAAGAAGATCAAGCACACCAACGTCTTTGTTCGCGGAGCCGATGGCAAAACCGTCCCGGTCAAGCACACGCCGGGAACCATGGCGCTGGATGTTGCGTTAACCGGTACCGGCTCGCGGATCGTGGCGGCCACTTGCCGCTACGGCATTCTCCAGCGGGGGGATAGCGACCCCTTCCAGCTCACTTACCACGCCAAGACCGTCATTGGGGAGAAGGCGCCTGTCCCGCCCGCGCTGGCGCGCCCGGTGCAGGAACTGGCGCTCGACATTGTCGTTGTGGCGAAAGACCGACTTGTAGGGCAGGTATTGTGGCAAGGAAAACCCCTCGCCGACGCCGAGGTGGTCCTTCTTGTCCCTGGTCAGGAGAAAAATGCTGTCCTGAAGACCGATAAGAACGGCGAATTCCCACTTGCAGAGGCCAGGGCCCGGGGACTCTACGGGATTCGCGCCAAGTACATCGAAAAGCGTGCGGGGCAGGAGGGCGGCAAGAAATACACCGAGGCACGGCACTACGCCACCCTGGTCCTGGCGACTCCCTCCGGCTTCAACAAGGCACCAATCAAGGGCAGCAAGACTTTCGTCCCCGAAGAGGGATATTCCTTCGTGGCGAAGGAGGGAGAACTCAAGGAAAACCCGGAAGCGACCCGGTTACTCGCCGAGGCCCGCGCGGCACGGGCAAACTGGGTGAACTTCCCCGGTTTCTCGGCAGTGGTGGAGGTCAATACCAACGGCAAACTCGCACAGGGCCACGTCGAGGTCGATGCCATGGGGAAGGTCAAGCTAACCGGTTTCAGCGACCGGGAGATCGAGGGATGGGCTCGGCGCCAGTTGGCCTCGATTGTGAGCCATCGGATGGATGGCAGTGCCAATCAGAAAACTCCCTGCGCGTTCGCCGATGAGGACGTACATCATCCGCTGGGGCGCGCCATCAAGGTGCTCAACGACGAATTTCACTCCAGTTATCGGATTCGCGATCGCCAGGTAATCGTCGTCAATCGGCAGATGCCCGGGGAACGCTTCTCCATCACGGTGCTGGAGAACAAGCGAACTCCCGAGAAGAAATTTCTCTCCTCGATCTACGTGGTCAATAGCTGGGATTTGAAAACCAACGCGCTGAAGAGTTCTCAGACATTTCATCAAACCTGGAAACGAATCGGGAAACTCGATCTCCCCGCCGGGGTGTTGATCATCAGCGCCGGGGGCGAGGGCAAAACGGAAGCGCGCCAGATCACCCTGCGCGACCACAAGGTGAACTGAAAGGCCGTTGCCAGGAGAAGCTCCCGGGAGCTTCTCCTGCGGCTTATTTGCGACTTAACTCCACGATGCCATCGAACTGGGTGGGAGGATTTTTCAGCGCCTCCACGGCGCGCGTGATGAGATTCAAACAGGGCACATCGTAATTGGTCCCGTCGTGGGCCGACAACAGCGGATAAAGCGTGCTGCACGCCAGCCCCCACTGTCCGGATTCATAAAGCGCCAGCGCTTCTTCGAAAATGCGCCGGCGTTCCAGCCATTCCGGCGCGGCCTGTTCGGCGTACAGTTCGTAGAAATCGACCGCCCCCTGGATGCCCACCACCCGTACCTTGCACAGACGGCGTGTGGCAAACTGATCGCCCAGCTGCGCGCGCGTTGAGCCCGTAATCAGCAGCGGAACGTTCATCTGCTTGGTGGCGCTTTCCACCCGACTGGCCAGATTGACCGTGTGCCCCAGCGGACCGTACTTGAAGCGGAGCCGCGAACCAGTATTGCCGCACATGGCGCGACCCGTGTTAATGCCGATCCCGAGCAGCAGGGTTCCGCCCAGGCGCTCGTGCCAGTCGGCGTTGATCTGCGGAAGCGATGCCAGCATCGCCAGCCCCGCGCGAGCGGCTCGGACGGCGTGGTCTGGTTGATCCTTCGGCGCGTTCCACATCGCCAGAATGCCATCGCCCGCATAATCGACCACGACCCCATCCTGATCGATGATACAGCGCGTCAGCCGATCCATCACATCGGCCACCAGTTCGCAGGTGGCCTGCGGTCCCAGCCGTTCTGCCAGGCGCGAAAAGCCGCGAATATCGCTGAACAGCACGGTGATCTCGCGTTCCTGGCCGGTGAGCAGCCCCGGATCGCGTTGTAGTTCCTGAGCGAGTTGCGCCGAGAAGAATTGCTCGAACTGCACCCGGCCCCGCGCGATCTCGGCTTCCTGCTGTTGCCGCTCCAACCCCACCGCCACCGTCGAGGCAAGGAGTTGCACCACATGCGCTTCCAGGGGCCCGATCCCCATGTTTCGGTGCGAGGTAAAGCGACTGCGCGAGCCATACACAAACCCCACCACGTCGTCCTTTGGGTCGAAGATGGGTGACACGACCACCGCTTCCACCCCCTGGAGACTTTCGGTGGAATTCGGCGTGGGCGCCGACTGAAAATACGTGCAGCGATCCTTGAGCACTCGCTCCAGGATCGTCTGGCTGAATTCCCGCCCCATGATTCCGCTGGCATCCTCGGGATAGCGCGCCTGCACCTTCCAGCGCAGGGAATTCGTCAGGTTCGTCCCCTGGCTCCCCGTCGGTTTGGGAGCACGCAGGATCACCAGCCCGCGATCCAGCCCGACCAGGCGAACGACTGCCTGCGCGGTTTCCTGGTAAAACTCCTGAGAACCCGACGCCGCCTTCTGCACCGCGATCAACGTCTCAAACCATTCCATCAGCCGTTCGGGCGAGGGCGCTGTTCCCAGCGAGAGCAAACTCGATGGGGGTTCCGGGGGAACGACTGCCGTACTGCTGATGGAACGCTGGAAACTTCCCGAACGCGCAAAAGGCGAGGTGATGGTGGCCAGCGGACCTTCGCCCACCGAATCCTGAATCTGGTCGATATCGATCAGTGTTTCGCCCACGGTCAGGCGAATCGGGGGACGGAGCTCACGGACTTCTCCGATCCCAATAATGCTATTGTCCGCCAACCGAATCGAGTTTCGCAGGCTCAGGTTTTCAATCCGGAGCCGACCGTCGCTCAGTTCCATCAGGCGAACGTGATCTTTCGAGACATAGTTGTCCTGCACTGTGCAGCGTGCGATGCCGTCGCGTTCAGGTCCCCGACCGATCTCAAGGGGACCGGCGCAGTGTTCGTAGTTTCGCCGTTCGCGCTTGTTCAGGATCTGGATCCGCAGCATGCCATCATGTCCCTGGCTAACGGCCCTGAGCAGATTGGTAAGCGAATTGCCCACCTTCATTATGATCTCTACCGAGCGATCATGCTACTCCTTCTCATTTCTCCTTGAGAGATCGTTCCCAACTTTTTTAGATGCTGGTGGTGGCAGGCAACTGTTCGGCAAGAATTTCCAGGGGATGATAGGCCCGCCGCCCGGCCAGATCCCGAATCTGATGGCGACACGACGTGCCAGGGGCAACCACCAGCGCTTCCGGCCGAGCGCTGAGAGATGGGAGCAGGGCCAGGTTGGCGATCTTCACACTCAGCTCGTAATGCTCCTTCTCGAAGCCAAACGAACCAGCCATGCCACAACACCCCGCATCCAGCACATCAACGTGCAACCCCGGAACCAGGCGCAAGGCAGGGGCACTACTTTTCCGGAACGCCTTTTGATGACAGTGGCCATGCAGCACGCATTCCTGAGTGCGCGGCGCGAGTTCCAACTCCAGCCGCCCTCCCTTGACGCCGTCGGCCAGCCATTCATCGGCCAGGTGGGCCGCCTCGGCCACCGCACGCGTCTCGGTCCCGGGCAGCAACTCCGTCCATTCATCGACGATGGTGAGCAGACAACTTGGTTCCAGCCCCAGCAGAGGGACTCCCTCCCCCAGACGACGCCGCAGCCCGGGGAGTTGACGCCGAATCATTTCACGCGTTTGCGTGAGGAACCCCTTGCTGATCATCGGCCGGCCACAACAAAGCAACCCCGCGAGTTCCACCTCGTAGCCGGCTCGTTCCAGCACGCGCACCGCCGCCTGGGCAATTGCTGGCTCGTTGTAGGTGTTGAAACAATCGTCGAGCAACACCACCTTCCCCCGCGCCCCGGCCTCGGGAGCCCGTTCATGCCGCGCAAACCAGCGGCGAAAATGCTGAAAATGCAGCCGTGGCAAACTCCGGCGCCGATCGATCCCGGCGGTCAACTCCAGCAACCAGCGGGTGAAGGCACGCTCCTGCCCCCAGTTGAGCAGCGGGGCGATCCACGATCCAAGTCGGTTCATCTCGCCCAGATGAGCCATCAACAGGTGCCCCAGCGGACGAGGCCGATCCTGATAGTAGAATTGCAGCAATTCCGCCTTCAGCTTCGCCACATCGACATTGCTCGGACACTCCGCCTTGCACGCCTTGCACATCAGGCAGAGATCGAAGACCTCATGCACCCAGCGACTACGCAGCGCACGCGGCACCTGCTGCTTGCTCGCTGGCGAGGCAACCGGAAGGAACGGCGCCTCGCCAGCGAGCGCCTGACGCAGCGCGTTGGCCCGACCACGGGTGCAATCCTTCTCATCCATGGTGGCGCGGTACGAGGGACACATCGCCCCGCCCTGCATTTTGCGGCACACCCCCGAGCCATTGCACAGTTCAATCGAGCGCAGAAAGCCTTCCTGGCGGCTGTAATCAAAGACGGTCTGCGGTTCGGCCGGATGGTACCCGGGGGGATAGCGCAGATTCTCGGTCATCGGCGCGGCATCAACCACCTTCCCCGGGTTGAGCAGGCGGTGCGGATCGAACAGGTGCTTGACCTGGCAGAACGCCTGATAGAGGGTCGGCCCAAACATCTTGGCGTTCCATTCGCTGCGCACCATGCCATCGCCATGTTCGCCGGAGAGCGCGCCGCCATACTCCAGTACCAGATCGGTAATCTCTTCTGTGATGCGTCGCATCCGTGCCACATCGTCCCCCTCCTTCAGATTGAGCACCGGACGAATGTGCAGACAGCCCACGCTCGCATGGCCATAGAACGCGCCATCGGTGCCATGGCTGTGCAGAATCGAACGAAAGCGACGCACAAACTCGGGGAGATGCACCGGAGCGACGGCGGTGTCCTCCACAAAGGTGATCGGTTTGCGATCGCCCGGCATGCCGTAGAGCAGAGGCATCGCCGCACGACGCAGGTTCCACAACGGCTCGCGCAGCCCCGGTTCGAGCGCAGGAACCGCCGCGATCAATCCGCTCACTCCCTGGAGGCGCCGCTGCAATTTCTCCACGCGATCGGCAACTTCCTTCGCCTCATCGCTGGAAAACTCGACCATCAACAGCGCCTCGGGATTGCCCTGAATCGCCTTCATCGTATCGCGCAGCGCGAGGTTGCCTGCCGCAAGTTGCAACAGCAGATGATCCATCAACTCCACGGCGGAGGGCTGCAATTCCAGGCAGGCAGCGAGGGCATCCATGGCTGCATTGAGCGTCGCAAACTGGGGGACGAGCAATCCGCGGTAACGAGGGCGTGGCAGCAGATTCAACTCCGCCTCGGTCACGACCGCCAACGTCCCTTCGCTCCCAACGAGCAACTGATGCAAACCACAGGGCAACGAGTGATCATGGGCTGTCAATCCAGCGCACAGAACATCGAGGTTGTACCCGCTCACCCGGCGAAGGATGCGGGGAAACCGACGGTGAATCTCCTCGCGGTGGGTCAGCACCAGGTCTCGCATCTGCCGGTAGAGATTCCCCTCCAGCGAGCGTTCCTGGGCCTTGTGCTCCCACTCCGCCGCCGTTCTTGGGGCAAACTGCGCCGGAGAGCCATCGGCGAGCAGCACCTGCAACGCCAGGACGTGATCGATCGTCTTGCCATACACAATGGAGCGGGCGCCGGCAGAGTTGTTCCCAATCATCCCGCCCAGGTTAGCCCGGCTGGCGGTGGCCACATCCGGGCCAAATTGCAGATCGTAGGGTTCCAGCGCCCGGTTCAACTGATCGAGCACGACTCCCGGCTGAACGCGAGCACGTCGGCCCTCGCGGTCGATGTGGACAATCCGGTTCAGATACTTGCTGACATCGAGGATGATTCCCGGACCAATCGACTGGCCCGACAGGCTGGTGCCCCCGCCGCGCGGTGTGAGGGGAATTCGCATCTCCCCCGCGATTTGCAGCGTGATTTGCACATCCTCGACCGTGCGCGGAATGACCACGCCGAGGGGAACGACCTCGTAGATGCTGGCATCGGTGCTGTACAGCCGGCGCGAGGTGTCGTCAAAACGCACTTCCCCGCGCAGATGTTTCTTCAGATGTTGAACCAGTGTGTGCCGCTGGAGTCGGCTGAAGTCGGTGCTCATGGTGCTCATTGTCTCGGGCAAGCATCGCCCAGGCAATCCCTACTCCGGGGAGCCACGACAGATCCGCCTGCTGCTGCCACGCGGCGACCAGGACATCTCTCCGACGCCAGGAGTAAATGCCGAGCACAACGACGAGCACAATCTGCACCGTCCAGTATTGCGGAATCATCCGTCCGCTCCAGGGGCCGCGCCAGTACATCCACAGGCCAAAGGGTAGCGACGCCGTGGTCAGCAACAGGAAGATGGGCCGACTCGAAGGGAGATCCCGAAGCAGCAGCGCGAGAAGATAGTAGCCTGGCGCCAGCAGCGGCAAGAACCAGCGAATCGAACAACACTCGCCGGAGTAGTTGTTCGATGCCACCCCGTAGAGCAGCCACACGCTCACGCAGACCGCCGCGGCAAAGAGAATCTCGGGGCGATCCTCTCGACGCCGGGTCAGCAACCACACCGTCCCCGGCAGGGCCAGATACAGTGGGAGATTGTGCCCAAGAAAACCCTTCTTGCCCACGAGCAGATCCGCCAGGTAAATCAGGCATTTCCCCAGGTGCGGATGCGTCCATCCCCCGGTCAAATTGCGCGCATTGAAGGGCGAATTGGGCCAGGTGAAATAATCGGCGACGGCGTTGGCGGGGCCGAACGTTCCCCCCACTACATAGTTCAGGATGTGGTGCAGAAATACCCAGGGAAGAGCGGCGAGAATAAACATCCCCACGGCGCGAAAGGACCAGCAGCGCCAGGCCACCAGCGCCAGACAACACACCAGGAGCAGCGGTCCCACACCCAGATCAATGCTATAACTCAACCCGCTCAGGCAACCCAGACAGAGCAGCCACGCCGTGGGTGCTCTGCCCGCCGCCAGCGTTTCACGCAGCCGCACCACCCCCAGCATCACCCCCGCGGTTACTCCGAGCAGCAAGATGTGATTGTTCACATGGCGGACGTAACTGGGAGCCATCGAGGCGAGGGCAAGGGAGAGCACCAGCAGAACGCGCCAGCGCAGCGGAACCTGCAACGCCCCCGCCAGGTGCCAGCAGAACCACACTGCGAGCAGATACGCCACCCCACTGGAGGCCAGCGTCATGAAGTAACAGAACGCCCGCGGATTCTGGGCCGCGGTCCACCCGGTCCCTTTCTGCCACATCGTGTAACAGAGCGCGAGCAACACCGCCGGCACAGGTGACTTATCGGAGTAATAATGTCCCTTGATAAAGAGCTTGTCCAGCGTGCCGCGTTCACGGAGTAGCTGATGCCCTTCGGGATAGGGGGAGAGAGGAGAGGTGCCGCTGTTCGCAGGCCGCACAAAGATCGAGTTGTCAATCACCAGGGTTTGCTGATCGACCAGGCTCTCCACGGTTGCCAGTCGGCTGCCATCGTTCCAGCCGCCCGCGTAGGAACAACAACCCAGCAGACACACCAGGAGTGCCAGACCCAGAATGCCCAGGGTCCAGCCCAGCGAGCCAACCGATTGGCTTGCCTCGTTTGCCCGCATTGCCCAACCTCCCTGTCTGGCCCGCGGTTCGCGAGTTCCCTGACAGAGAATAGCATTTGCCCACGCGGCCGAACAGACGGAGTTATTCCAATCGCGCCAGCGCCTGTTGCAGTGGGCAAGTGCTGCTGTCCACCGCACGCCCGGCGCGATACTCGGCGAGCAACTGGCGCGCTGCCTGGGCCAGTTCCCGGCGAACCTGGCGCCGCCGTCCCTTCACGCGCGCGATCGGCATGTGATCGTAGGCAGTGGTTTGATGACGCAGCCATGCCAGAACCGCCGCCTCCGCACGCTGAGCGACCGGGATGCGCCGCGTTCGTGCCACCGTTCCGCTCCCCACCGGCGTGCTGTGCGCCGTGACCGCCCGCGCCAGTCGCTCCGCCACCTCCTGGTAACATGGTGCAAAGGACAGATACGCCCGAACGCTTGCTTCAAACGTCCCAACGTACTCCTCCTGTTGCCGCGCTCGACGTTCCTGCTCGACGACGCGCTTGCGCGCATAGCTCGGCGTGGCTCGTTCTGAACTCAAGGCCGCGCGAATCTCCGCCACCACCTCCCCGGGTGCCCACAAGCCCCGCGAGAAGAGTTTTCGTCCGCGTCGTTCCTGAACGAGCCACGTGGTGGTGGCGGCCTTCAGTCGGCGGGTGAGCGCCGGATCGCCCGGGGGCACCAGGATCCACCCCACTGGCGGACGCTGGACCACCCCATCCAGGGTGCGCACCGTTCCCGCTTCTGGTCCAGGTTGCACAACCACGCTGGCGCTCCCCATCCTCACACCCCTCCCAGAGAAGAACCGCTCCCCTCATCGGCTCAGGAGGGGAGCGAACTTCAACGGATGGGAAGATCTCAAGCAGTTGTTGCCCCGGACGAACCGGAAGCCGAACCACGAAAGCTACTGAACATCTCGGGATAGCGAAGCCACCCTCCCACCCACACCAGCACCAGAAAGACCGCGGGGAGCAGGTACGATTCCTGATGTGCCATGTGAATGCAAATCGCCCCACCCCAGAATCCGCTGGCCAGGAGCACTCCCAGCGAGCAGGTGCGCGGGAAGAGCAACAGCAAGGCCGTCACCAGTTCCCCGGCACCGATGAGCGTGAGCTGGTGCTCCAGACCATGCTTTTTCATCCCCTCGATCACCTCGGGTGGAGCGAACCCGAAGACCTTCCCCGACCCAGCCAGGATCATGATTCCCCCCACCGCCAGGTGCAAAATCCACCCAGGAATAAGACGAAGCAGAGTTGTTTTGTTCATAATTAACCTCCCAAGAGAATCCGTGAAAGAAACGCACCGATCGCCTGGCTCAGGCAAGATCAAACAGCAGCAGTTCGGC